>JAPOON010000919.1 GCA_026713405.1 Gammaproteobacteria bacterium | reverse complement strand
GTTCAGCCAGTCGATGATGCGGTCGTTCTCCTCCCACGGATAGGTGTGCGACAGGTCCTCGATTTCGCGATACACCACATCCGCTCCCGCCGCCGATAACGCATCCCGCGCCGTCTGCGCCACTTCCACGGGAAACATCCAGTCCAGGGCGCCGTGAATCAGGTAGACCGGCAGCCCGTTCATCCGGCTCCCGCTGGCCATCTCGAGCAGCATGGGGTGGAAGGAGGCGGCGCAGGGCGCCAGGTGCGTGAACGGCGCATCGTCCCGCAATCCGGTCAGGTAGCAGAAGGTCCCCCCGTCGGAGATGCCCGTGAGCAGCACGCGCTCCTCGTCCACGTTCCAGTTCGCCTTCACCTGCCCAACCATCGCATCCAGGCTCGAACTGTCGATATCCGGCCCCATCAGCGACCAGGTCGCCGCCCGCGACGACGGGCTCACCAGTATCGCGCCCCGGGTCCGCGCATCGCGCAACCAGGTCCACAGGAAACTGCGGCCGTGGCCGCTGCCGCCGTGCAGCGCAATCACCAGCGGGCATGGCTCGCCGCTGTAATACTCCGGCACATAGACGGAGAAACCGCCCCGCTGATCGGTACGATTGCCGGAATGGACGATCCCCACCTCGTCACGCCCCGGGTTGGCACCCGCGAGCCTCCCGGCCAGCGCCTCGTCGTCACGATGGTCCGGATGCACGAAATATCGGCTGACTGCCGGCAGCATGGCGGAGACAGGATAAAGCGCTTCGGTTGCCCGGCTCAGCTTCCCGAGCGCCCGGTAGGCGCCCATTGCCGGGTTGTCGAGGCCGGCGGCCCCGGCCAATCCCTCGAGCGCCTGAATGGCATGACCAGCGGCTTCGCCGCTGTAAGCTGCGAAACGCTCCAGGCGTTCCGGCCACTCCATGGATTCGAACGCTGCCAGGCCATCGGCGAGCGGTTGCCGGCATTGCGCGGCCGATGCCGCGAGCCCCGCGATATTGATCGGATGCAGGTGACGCCTGGCGTTTTCCAACGCTTCCAGCGCTGACAACAACGGCGGAAACAGCGCCGTGGTTGCATCGAGCAGACGTTCGGTTTCCTCGCTCATCCGGGCGATTTATCCCGAATGTAGAGGCGACGGCCTCGACCGGGCGCGGGGTCCGTTAATCGTCCCCCATCGCCCCGAATATGTGCAACAGCGACATGAACAGGTTGTAGAACGAGACGAACAGAGTCACGGTGGCGCGGATGTAGTTGGTCTCGCCGCCGTGGACGATGGCGCTGGTCTGCCACAGGATGGCCGCGCTGGCAAAGAGCACGAAGCCGCAGGAGATGGCGACGGAGAAAGCCGACAGGTCAAACAGCCAGCTCAGCACGACCGCGCCCATCAGCACGAAGAACCCGACCACCAGGAAACCCGACAGGAAGCTGAAGTCACGGCGCGTGATGATGGCGTAGGCGGACAGGCCGATGAATGCCGCGGCGGTGGTGCCCAGCGCCGACGCAACCAGGTTGGGCCCGTTCGCCAGGCTCAGGTAAGCGTTCAGAATGGGGCCCGTGGTGAAACCCAGGAAGCCCGTGAACAGGAATG
>JAPOON010000918.1 GCA_026713405.1 Gammaproteobacteria bacterium | reverse complement strand
CGGGATGTTGCTGAGAAGGCGGCCTCTGGCCGCTGCACCCGTTGATTCAGCTGGGGTCGTGCTGCGGCCCACTCACTGGACTCTTCCCGATGATTTGCATGGTGGGGAAGCCATGTCCGGGTCGCAGATCCCGGCGTCTGTTTGCCCGGATGGGCAGTTGTTGGCGCGGACCGTAGACGCTCCCCGGACGCGGGGCAAGCCGCAGCCTCGACGAGGCTTCGACGCATCGTCTGCTGACATTCGGGAATGTTGCGCAAGGGGCGCTTTTTGGGGCGGCGCCGGACCGCGCCGACGGCGAATAGCGAATTCGCGGCCGGTGCGTGGCTAGCCGTCGGGCGCCTCGGGCATCTCGAAGCCGGCGGCGCGCAAGGCGTCGGATTGCGCCTTGATGTCGGCGCGCTATCCAAGCAGTTGAAGGTGATGGTATTTGAGCAGGATCTCGCCGACGCCATGGCCGCGGCTGCGGTCGTCCGCCGGGTAGTCGCGTCTGCCGCTCATGATCGAGTCGAGGACCTCGAGCTGGGTCTGGCTGAGGTGGATGGTGAGCGGGATCACGTCAAGTAGACGATGTGTGTAGCTCCACATATGGTCTGCGTAGGCTGAATTCTGGCCGGGGCGAACGACTGAGACGTTGCGAGAGAAAGGGTCGTGTTTATCAATGACAGAATTGGACCGCGCCGACGGTGCAAATTAAGCTATGCGTTGAATTGGGGGAGGCTTCGATGGATTCGACGGACGACGCTGGGAAGGCGAAAAACGGGAACCGGACCCGGACGCTTGCGCTGATCGTCACCGTGTTCGTTTTCGCCGGATGCGGCAGCGTCCCACCGCTTCCTGAGTTCGACAGCCAGGACATCGACCGCGTGGGTGTCCACATCGCGCCGATCGGCGATCCCACGCACACGCATGTCGGAACGACGATATTCAATAACTTTGCCACTCCCTACGAACAGGATTGGGCGCTCGCCAGCGAATTCGAGTCAATGATCGGGTCGGCGTTGCGCGAGAAGGGCATGACGCCCGTAGGTATGGACGATTTGGGTCTGACCTACGAAGACCTGATTCAAGCGATCAATCTCAAGGGAACCAGCTGGCAGGTCGACAACGCCGACGTGCTTGCCCGGCTCGAGCGGGCCGAACTTTCGGCGGTCGTTACGGTTGGTCCGATAGAACGGCTGGCGGTGATGCAACAATGTTCGATGTACGGTTGTAGCGACCACTTTGCCGAGGGTTACGGAATCTTCAGCCGTGGTGTCTTCGGCAATGCCAACTTTTTTGCCGCGTTCGCGTTTGAGGTGGTCGCGCTGTTGGTCGAACCGCCGGCGGAAATCACGCATTCGCAGGAACTTATCCGACTTAGAACTCACAAACACAAGTCAAGGCCTTGGTCAGACCCTCTCCCGGGCGATCTCGGAAACATTGATGCCGTCACGTGGGAACGCCTGCACGAAGATCTGCTGGAACAGATGGGCGAGTATGCGGAAGCGATTGCATCTGTTCTTGCAGGTGAGCCAATTGCGCTGCCTGATGCTGGAGGAGAAACGACTGACAGCGGGCGCTAAGAAAAATCGAACCGCTTGAAAAACCGACACACTCACAGCCGAACATGCCGCCGAGGTCGACGACCAAAACATCTGCCCCGCGATTCGAAACGAACACACCGGCGCGATCGGGCCTGCAATCGGCGAGCGCCTGCGGTAACCCCTGGACTTTGGTGGCGTTTCTGGTCGTCCTAATTGGAGACCACTCCACAGCTGCCCCCGCGATCGAGACCGTTGCCGGTCAAACGGACGTCGACGACGGCCCGGCCACCGACGCGCTTTTCCGCGTCCCGACCGGAGTGGCGGTGGACGCAACCGGAAACCTCTATATCGCAGACCTGGGCAACAACCGTGTTCGGCGCTTGGACGCCGTCACCGGCATTGTCGCTACCGTAGCGGGAACTGGCGAGGGGAGCTTCGGAGGCGATGGTGGACCTGCTGTGGATGCCCATCTCTTTACGCCGCGCAGGGTCGCGCTGGACGCGAACGGCAACTTGTACGTCGCGGAGGTCCAAAACAGCCGAGTCCGGCGGGTGGAGGCCGCCACCGGCGTCATCTCGACAGTTGCCGGCACCGGAGCGACCGGGTTCAGTGGCGATGGCGGGCCGGCCGTTGATGCAAGCCTCGACCGGCCGGCCGGTTTGGGCCTGGACGCCAGCGGCAATCTCTACATCGCCGATACCGGGAATCAACGCATACGGCGGGTCGATGCCGCTACCGGCGTCATGTCGACGTTTGCGGGAACGGGCGAGGGGGACTTCGGTGGCGACGACGGGCCAGCAGTAGATGCGCAGTTGCGCACTCCGACCGGCGTGGCCGTCGATGCCAACGGCAACGTCTTTATTGCGGATCTCTACAACCATCGAATCCGACGCGTGGATGCGGACACGGGCGTGATCACTACGGTGGCGGGAACGGGAATCGAAGGCTTCGGAGGCAACGGTGGACCTGCTGTGGACGCCCTGCTCAGCATGCCGTCCGATTTGTCCGTGGACGCGAACGGCAACCTGTACATCGTCGACAGCAACAACCTCCGCATTCGGCGGGTTGACGCCGACACCGGGGTGATCTCCGGGGTGGCCGGCTCCGGTGAATACGGATTTCGGGGTGACGGCGGACCGGCCTTGGACGCCCTGCTCGGCAGTCCTTCCGACGTGGCGGTAGATGCGACCGGAAACCTGTACATCGCCGACGCACATAACCACCGAATCCGGCGCGTGAAAGTTGCCACCGGAATCATTGACAGCGTTGCCGGACGCGGGAACGGTGACGGCGGACCGGCCGCAGACGCCCTGTTGATCTCACCCACCGACGTGGCGGTGGATGCGATCGGCAATCTGTATATCGCG
>JAPOON010000917.1 GCA_026713405.1 Gammaproteobacteria bacterium | reverse complement strand
GCGCGGGGGGGGGGGGCGCCCCCGGGCGGGGGGGGGGGGGTGTGGGGCGGACAACGGGAGAAGAAATGGGGCAGACGGCCCGGCGTCGGGGCTTCGCGCTCCCGCTCCGCGCCCGCCTGCCGGTCCAGGAAGGCGAGGCGCGCGCGCAGTCGTTCGCGGTCGTGGAACGCACCGATGCGTTCGGCGAGCGCCCGGGCGATCCGGTCCGGATGCAGGTCGCCGACGTCGTCGACGAGCTTCGCGCCGCGTTCGTCGAGGCGCCCCACGATGCGGGGCCGGCGGCCCTCGGGCAACGCGTAGCAGACACCGCGGATGGCGTTCTCGATCTGCTCGCGCTTGTCTTCGATGACCAGGATCTCTTCCAGTCCCTCCGCGAACTCCCGATAGGTTTCGCGGTCGACCGGGAACGGCATGGCGACCTTCAGGATGCGGATGCCGACAGCCGACAGCACGGCCGCGTCGAACCCGAGGTCGGCCAGCGCCTGCAGGGTATCGCTCCAGGTCTTGCCCATGGCCGCGATGCCGAAACGGGCGCGCGGGCTGTCGTGGGTGATGCGGTTGAGCCGTTTGGCCCGTGCGAACGCCACCGCCGCGGGCAGCTTGTAGCCGCGCAGCCGGTTCTCCTGCACTGTCCATGAATCGCCGGGACGGGCATTGACGCCATCCGGGGGAAACTCGAATTCCGGCCGCGCAATGACGATGCCGTCATGGTCTGCCTGGATGCTGGCCGCCGTCTCGATGGTTTCCGGCAGCAGCTTGTAGCCCACCCAGGCGCCGCTGAAACGGGACAGCTCGATGCCGTAAAGGCCCAGGGTGAATACCTCCTGGATGTCCGCCGGGTACAGCACCGGCATGAGCAGGTCCTCGAACAGCAACTCCGAGTGATAGGCGTCGACGGTGGAGCGCATGGCCGGGTCGTCGCCCGCCAGGATCAGCACGCCGCCGTGCTTCGCGGAGCCGTGGTAGTTGCCCTGGCGAATGGCATCGAGGCTCTGGTCGAGGCCCGGCCCCTTCCCGTACCACATGGCATAGACGCCGTCGTAGTCTGCATCGCCGAAATAGTGCACCTGCTGGGTGCCCCAGACGGCGGTCGCCGCCATGTGCTCGTTGGTGGCCGGCCAGAAACGAACCTGGTGTTTCGCGGTATGTTGTTCCGCCCGCCAGAGTTCCATGTCGATTGCCGTCATCGGCGAACCGCGGTATCCGGCGATGAAGCCCGCGGTATCGAGGCCCGCGGCAAGGTCCCGGCGGCGCTGCACCAGCAGAAGCCGCACCAGGGCCTGGGTGCCGGTCAGGTAGACGCGCCCCTGGTCGGCGGTGTACTTGTCGTCGAGGCTGACGGCCGGGAGGCTCACCGAGCGCTCCTATTTCAGTTGCAGTTCCGCCTCCACTTCGACCGGAATGCCGAAGGGAAGCGCGGCCATGCCGACGGCGGAGCGCGTTGCCAGGCCGCGTTCCTCGCCGAAAATCTCGATGATCTGTTCGGAGAAGCCGTTGATCACCGCCGTTTGCCCGGTGAATCCCGGGGCCGAGTTCACCATGCCGAAGACCTTCACCCAGCAGTCGATGCGGTCAAGGTCGCCGATCTCGCGCTGAATCGTGCCGAGCATGGTGAGCGCGACCTTGCGGGCCGCCTCGGTCGCCTGCTCGACCGTCACCTCCGCACCCACCTGCCCGAGGGGTTGCGCGATCGAGCCGTCCGCTTCCTGGGGGCCGTGCCCCGAGACGAGCAAGCGCTTGCCGAGCACCCTGACCCACGCAAGGGGCACTTTCATGCCCGGTGGAAGCTTCAGCGGTTCTGGCAACACCAAACCGAGGTCCCCGCTGCGTTCCTCGATGCAGCCTGGCATCGCCTCCTTCCCCCCAGCGTCCGAAAGCTCATAGTATCCTCCAGTTTCTCAGTTCCTGTTTGTTAAATCGTGCAGCAAATGGGCCGCTGGCCTGCCGGTTTCAACAGGAAACGGCCCGGTTCCTCCCCGGCCTGACAGCGCACATGCCCGATTCGACAGGTCAACGCTCCTGGCAAGCTGCTACATTGACGGGCCAAACACAGTCCGGCCGGGACGGTGGCAACGGCCAACGCGTTCAAGGCCTGTCATGCGATACCCTAAAATGCCGACCCTGATTCACAAGTTACGCAAACCCCTGTCATGACCACACCCATCCTGCGCCTGTTCGCAATAGCGGCCGCGATCTGTCTTGCCGCCACCAGCGCCGCCGGGGACAGCCCGGACCGGACGCTGTTCACCAACGTGCATGTCTTCAACGGCATGGACGGCAAGCGGCTCGAAAACGCCAATGTTCTCGTTGAAGGAAACCTCATCAGAGCCGTCTCGACGGATGCGCTCGTGGCACCCGGCGCTAAAATGATCGATGGCGGCGGCCGCACCCTCATGCCGGGCCTGATCGACTCTCATGTCCATTTCTCCGCCTACACCCCGATCGCCATACAGGCACGCCAGAACGTCAACGAGTTCATGGTAGGCGCCCTGGCCACGGTGCGCGGCGAGGCCATGCTCATGCGGGGGTTCACCACGGTCAGGGATACGGGCGGCCCGTCGACCTACCTGCGCAAGCTCTTTGACGCCAACCTGGCGCCCGGGCCGAGGGTGTACGGCGCCGAAGCCATGATCAGCCAGACCGGCGGGCACGGCGACTTCAGGGGGCTGACCAACGAGAACCCCCATTTCGGCGACGGCGCCGGGCACTGGTACGAGCGGCACCTGGGTTACATCGTCGACGGGCCGCACGAGTTCGCGCGGGCGGCACGGGAAAGCTTTCGCAACGGTGCCGACTTCTTCAAGGTCTTCGTCAGCGGCGGCGTCTCGAGTGAGTTCGACCCGATCCATGCCCTGCAGTCCACACCGGAGGAACTCGCCGCCGTGGTGCAGGTCGCCGAACAGGCGAAAACCTACGTGACGGCGCATTGCCATACCGCGGAAGGCGTCCACCACGCGCTCGATGCCGGCGTACACATGCTCGAGCACGTTCCGATGATGGACAGCACCCCGGAGGAGATAGAGCAGGCCGTGGGGCGCATCGTCGAGAGCGGGGTCTTCGTGGAGTTCAACACCGGAACGGTTCTCGGGCGCAGCCTCGAGGAACTGAGAGCCATGCTGAGCCCCGAGAGTTATACCAAGGTGGTACCGGCCATCAATGCCTATCGTGCAGCGATTCGCGCATTCGCCGAACACGGCGCGAAATTCGTCTACGGTACGGACCTCGTCGCGCCCTGGGGCAACGGAACCCTCGCCACGGAAGAAAGACTGCAGCTTGCCGAATTCGGCATCTACATGGAGTTCTTCGACAACTTGAGCGTATTGAAATCCGCAACGCTGTGGGGGGGTGAAGTGGCTGCCATGACCGGGCCCAACAATCCGTATCCGGAAGGCCGGCTGGGCGTCATCGAGGAAGGTGCCTACGCCGATGTTCTGCTGGTGCAGGGCAATCCGCTGGACGACCCGGAAATCCTGACCGACCCCGGCAACAATCTGCACCTGATCATGAAAGACGGCATCGTGTTCAAGAACAGGCTCTGACGGGGAAGTCCGCCGTGAGATCGACGAAATTTCAGTGGGCCGCCATCACCATGCTGGCCGCCACCGTCCTGCCGTCGTCCGCGATGGCCGAGACAACGCGCGGCGGCGGCGACCGGTAGGTTAACTGAAGTGTAGAGGATGCTCGATACCTACCTGTTTCGCGTACTGGTCATTCCGACGGCGGTCTTCCTTTCCGCCATCTTTGGCGCATCTTATGGCTCGGGACGCGAAGTTGTGGAATTCGTCAGTAGCAACGGGCCCACTGGCGGACTGGTCGCGCTGTCGACTCTGTCCGTTACCTACATGGTGTTGCTCGGGCTGAGCTTCGAGATTGCACGCCTCTTCAAATCCTATGACTACGTAGGCTTTTTCAAGGTCTTGCTCGGGCCGGGGTGGTTCCTGTACGAGATTGTGATCGTGATCGGCTTGCTGCTCGCGATGTCGATCACGGTCACCGTGGGCGGCACCGTGCTCGAGAATCACTTCGGCACCGCTGTCTGGTTAGGCTCGTTGCTGATATTCGTTCTGGTCGTCGTGCTGAACTACTACGGCCGGAAGGTTGTCGAGCAGTCGATGATGCTGTCTATCGCCGCGCTGTTCGCGGTGCTTGCCGTGTTGGTGGTGCAGTTGTTCAGCGGCTACATGGATCAGATTGCCGGGAAGTTTGCGACAATCGATCACAAGCCCGGCGGCGTCATGACCGGCCTGCAGTACGCGATAGTAAACGCAGGATACCTGCCGATCCTTCTGTACTGCGCGATGGGGCTGCGCTCAAGGGCCGAGGCGTTCACCGCGGCGATCGTGGCCGCGCTCATCTGCGTCATCCCTGCCGCGATCTTCCACGCGACATTCATGCTGCATTACCCGGAGATAGTCGACGAGCGGATTCCCGCGTACTGGATGTTCCAGAATGTAAGCACACCGTTGCTGCTGAACATCTACGTGTTGGTCATGTTCGTGCTGGTGGCGCAAACCGGGGTTGCCTTGATGCAGGGGCTGATTCAGCGCGTTGACGGTTGGCACGTACGCCATCGGGGCAGGACCATGTCGAGGCTCGGCCATGCCGGGGTGGCGACGGTAGTCGTCCTGTCGAGCCTGGCGCTGGGCACCATGGGCATAGTCGCTCTCATCTTGCGGGGCTATTCGCTCATGTTCGCGAGTTTCATAATCGTGTTCGTGATTCCGCTGCTGACCTACGGCGTTTACCTGATATACCGGCACCGGGGGCGCTGAAGGGTGAATCGACGGTGCAGGACTCGTCGGTGTCGATTCAAGCCCTGGATGGTGCAACGCTCGCGGTACTCGGTGTATCGGCTCTTTGCGATTTGTAGTCCCAAGTGTCGAACATGACCGTCGGAGACGGGTAATCCAGAACAATTGCTAACTTCCAAGGCAAGGGCAATGGAGACATTCAGCATGAAACTTCTGTCTGGCGCCGCTTTGGCGCTTATCCTGGCATTGCCGCTACCCCTACCGGCAGAAAACAGTCCGAACCAGGTCCTGTTCACCAACGTCAATGTTTTCGACGGCAATTCCAACAAGCTGGCTGAAGGAGTCGAGGTTCTTGTCGAAGGCAACCTGATCAAGGCCACAGGCCGGGAACTCAGTGCAGACAATGCGCAGGTGATTGACGGCGGCGGTCGCACGCTGATGCCCGGTTTGCATGACATGCACACTCACCTAGCCATTTTCAGACAGGTCGCCGAATCCAGAAACAGCCTGAGCCTGCCATATCACGGTGCTGTTGCGGCAGCGCGTTTGGAAGGCATGCTGATGAACGGCTTCACCACAATAATGGATGCCGGCGGCCCGGCGAAATTTGCGCAACGGCTGGTTGATGAAGGGATCTTCAAGGGCCCGCGGATCTATCCATCCGAGGCATTGATCAGCCAGACTTCGGGGCACGGTGACTTCAGAACAGGGACCGAATTGCACCCCAATTTACCGGGGAATCGGACACACCCCTGGGACAGCCACTTTTCCTGCATTGCGGACGGCGCAACCGAAATCCGTCGTTGCGTTCGGCAAAACCTGCGACGCGGGGCGTCTCAGGTGAAGATCATGGCGGGGGGCGGCATTTCAAGCCAGTTTGACCCTGTGCACTCCAAGCAATCCTCTCCGGAGGAAACTCGCGCTGCGGTCGAAGCCGCCGCAGCGTGGGACACTTTTGTGGCCGCGCATGCGTTTACGGACGAGGCCGTGCAGGAAGCGGTAGAAAACGGCGTCAGGTACATACTGCATGGGCCGTTCATCACCGAGAGTACCGCAAAAACAATGGCGGACAAGGGTGTGTATTTCGGCCCGACGCTGGCAGCGGTTTATGCGACCCCATGGGAAGTTCTGGAGACGCTGCTCACGCCCGCCAGCATGAGAAAACTGAGACTCGTTTACGACACCTACCCCAGCGCGATGAAAGCGGCGGTCAAAGCGGGAGTAACAATGGTTTACGGCACCGACATAGTGGCTCCGCCGGCGCAGGCCACGGCTTTCGATGACAAGGCGAACAGCGAATTCACCTACCTGGCCCGGTACATGAGCAACGCAGAGGCACTCAAGGCTGCAACCGGCAATGCGGGCAGACTGATTCAGGAAACCGGCCAGAACAATCCTTACCCGCTGGGTGAAACCGGGGTAATCAGGCCTGGTGCTTACGCCGATATCCTGCTGGTTGACGGTGACCCGCTGGCAGACATCAGCGTGATGACTGATCCGGATGCCAATTTTGACGTCATCATGAAAGACGGCGCGATTTACAAGAATGCGCTACAGGAGCCTGCGCCGTAGGAATTCACGGCTGCAAATCCGCTCTCATCCACGCCCTTGACCGCTCGATTTCGTCAAATATGGCTCGATATTCTCCTCAATCGATCGGCCAAGGGCGCGGCGATAGCGAATTTT
>JAPOON010000916.1 GCA_026713405.1 Gammaproteobacteria bacterium | reverse complement strand
TCTGAACCCGCCGGCCGGGGGCGCGGTGGAGTAAACGCCGAATGCATGTGCGCTCAGGATGCCGCCGTTTGCGGTGATGAGCCCGCGCGTGCCGGGCGATTCGCGCAGCAGTTGCGCCATGCGGGCGATCGAATGCATGACGTAATTGTTCAGGGGACCGCCGGCAAAGGTGAGCCCGCCGGTAACGGTCAACGGACGCGCGGTATCGAGGCCGAGTTCGGCCGCGGCTACCTGCACGGCAACGGGAAAGCAACTGTAGACGTCGATGAAGTCCAACTCGTCGGGGGTCGATCCCGCCAGATCCAGTGCCCGGTTGCCGGCGATACGGATCGCCGGAGAACTGTAGAAATTGTCGCGCCTGGAGGCGAGGTACTGATCCTGGCCGTCTGTTCCGGACCAGGGGTAGATCCACTTGTCCCGGGGAATTCCCAGCGCGGCCGCTTTCTCCTCGGAGCAGAGAATGAGAGCGGCGGCCTGGTCGACGTTGTTGTTGGCGTTCATGAACTTGGGGTAGGGGAATGTCACGGAACGATTCGTGGACGAAGGAGTGCGGATTTCCTTTGCGGACTTAGATTCGCGAATCCAGGCATGCGGGTTGGATGCCGCTACCCGGCTGAAGCCTGCCCAGAGTTTCGATATGCGCTCCATGTGCTCCCCGACACCTTCGCCGAGGTGGTGGCGGCGCGCGGTTTCGAAGACGGCATACAGCTGCGAAGCGCGGCGGATGCCCAGGCCTAGCTCCACCGGGTGGCCCATCTCTCCGTCCTTGCCGATGTAGAGGTCCGGCGTGCCGTCGATGCTGCGCCACTGCAGTTTCGAACCAGCGCGCCGTGCCCTGGCCTGGCTGTAGCCGCATTCGGCGCCGGTCATGACGATGACATCGTGCCTGCCCGACCCGATGTCGAGGGCCGAACGGTTCACCACCGCCTGCACGTAGTTTCCGCCAAAGGGGGTCAGGGCGGTTTCCGCGTTCGTGTTGCCGATTGCCTCGCAGACCGCCCGGGCCGGGTTCTCATAGCGCCAGAAACCCCGGATTACCCGTACGGACCCCGCCTGTTCCAGCAGGGCAGGGCATTCCGCGTCCGCAGCGGCCGCGCGCACCGCGTCGATCATGAGGTCGACGGGTTCCCGCGCCACCTCGGGATCGCGAATGCGCTGTTCGAGCTGGCTGATTCCGACCAGTACCGGTGATTGCAACGACGTACTCCGCGACTTCGGAGCGCGGCATGATACCGTTTTTCGAAGTAAGCTATGCGCGCTTCGCAGGCCCGGCTCCCCGAGGATGAAAAAGAAAGCGTTCAAACGATTCCGGCACGGCCTCTTGCTGGCCCTGCCGGCGTTGTTCGCCGCCGCACCCGGCCATGGTTTCCAGTGGAGCAACACGGAACTGCAGTTGCAGGTCGGCAACCTGGACATTCCCGTCTTTGCCGGCGGGGGCGATGTGGTCCATCTCGTCTATACCTTCCAGCACGCGAACGGCTGGAAGTACGGCGACAACTTCGTGTTCGTCGACGTGATCGACGCGCAACGGTCGGGATTCCAGGACTTCGATGTCTACGGCGAGTGGTATTCCAATTTCAGCCTGGGCAAGATCACCGGCAACGAGGTCGGGGCTGGAATCGTTTCGGACATCGGGATCATCACGACGCTGCAGCGCGCGGACGACGCCAAGATCCTGAAATACGGTGCGGGCATTCGGCTTTCCCTGGACCTCCCGGGTTTCGCCTTCGCCAACTTCGATACGCTGGCCCTGTTCGATGCCAGCAAGGGCGTGGATTCGGGAGGTGCCCCGAAGGAGGGCGATTCCATGCTGATGGACTTCAACTTCGGGCGCCCGTTCAAGATCGGCGAGTCCAGTTTCAGCATCGAAGGCCACATCGAGTACCGAAGCGGGCCGAAAAACGAGTTCGGGCAGAAGGCCAAGTCATGGATACTCGCCCAGCCGCAGCTTCGCTGGCACCCGACCGAACGAATCGCGGTGGGCATCGAGTACCAGTTCTGGCTCAACAAGCTGGGCGAGGGCGCCACCGACGAGAGCGCGGTGCAGGCGTTGCTGGTCTGGAAGTTCTGAGACGCGGGGGCCGGGCCGGCCGGGGCTGTTCGCGAATGGTCCCGGCCATGGATTCGCCTTACCTCTGAGGTTTGGGTAGGCTCTTTGGCTTTGCATTGAGGGGCAGACAGACTTGACCAACGACCAAACCAGGCACGACTGGAGCGTTGATGAGGCCATGGCGCTGTTCGAGGCGCCGTTGAACGACCTGCTGTTCCAGGCCCAGTCGGTCCACCGGCGTTATCACGCTGCCAACGAAGTCCAGATCAGCACGCTCTTGAGCGTCAAGACCGGGGGCTGCCCGGAAGAC
>JAPOON010000915.1 GCA_026713405.1 Gammaproteobacteria bacterium | reverse complement strand
GGCGGCGGGCCAGCGCCGCTCCACCTTCTCGGTCTCCTGGGTATAGTTGAAGGGCGGCAGCACGATGCGCTGCACATCACGGGCCGGCGCGTCCAGGGCATCGGCGGCGGAGAAGGCGGGACGCACGTTGTCTTTCGTGTCCAGCACCCCGGTGACATGGCAGGCGCGTACCCGAAGCTGCAGCATGACCGGGGTGTTCGATGCCTCGGACAGCTCGAAACCGTGTTCAACGGCCGCGGCGATGCTGTTCAGGTTGGGGCGCGGGTCGAGCAGCCACACCTGTGACTTCATGGCGAATGAGTGGGAGCGCTCCTGCATGATGGAGGCGCCCTCGCCGTAGTCCTCGCCGACAATGATCAGCGTACCGCCCTTGACGCCGGCGGAAGCGACATTGGCCAGGGCATCGGAAGCCACGTTGGTGCCGACCGTCGACTTCCAGGCCACCGCGCCGCGCATGGGATAGTTGATGGATGCCGCAAGCATGGAGGCAGCGGCTGCCTCGCTGGCCGACTGTTCGAAATGCACGCCCAGTTCGTCGAGAATGTCCCGCGCATCGGCGAACACATCAATGAGGTGGCTGATCGGGGAGCCCTGGTAGCCGCCGATGTACGACACCCCCGACTGCAGCAGCGCCTTGGTCACGGCCAGGATCCCCTCGCCATGCATCTGTCCACCATCGCCGAGGCGCAGCTTCTCGACTTCCCTGGCAAAGGACCGCTCGGCCATCGTTGTCGTCTCGCGTCTGTTCTGGTTGCGACGGCTCCCGTCGAAGCGCCCGAAAAGCGCCTTCCGGAGCAGGTCATATTATGAACGATTGTGCCGCGCGGCGTTTCGTCAGCCAGGCGTCCCCACGCGACCTACAAATTCCTCGATCGTCTCCCAGACTTCCGGAGTCGCGAGCGCGATGTTGTGCGGCCCGACGAATTCGAGGGTTTCCGGCTGCGTCGGCAGCAATTCCAGGAACGCCAGGGACTCGGCGGTTGGCACCACCCGGTCCCGCCGGGCATGGAGCACCAGCACCCGCTCGGGAAACGAGTCGATCGCCAGGGAGGCATCGATGTTCTGCCGGAGCAGCCAGCGTACCGGCGCAAAGGGATACCGGCGCACCGCGATATGCTCGATGCTGCGGTACGGGCTCATGAGTATGATGCCGTCCACCTGGCTGGAGCGGGTCGTCAGCGCCGCGATGCCGCTGCCCAAGCTGCGTCCGAACAGGACCACGGGGCGATCCGTGCCAAGCCGGACGCACATTTGGGCAACGATCGCCGCGGCATCCTCAATCAGATCGACCGCGGTGGGCTTGCCGTCGCTTGCGCCGTAGCCACGATAGTTGATCAGAATGCTGACGGCGTCGAGCTTCGCGAAGTCTTCCGCGAGATCCGAGACCTCCTCCGCATTGCCGCTGAAATAGAACAGGAGCGGCCCGTTCGAATGCGGGTTGACCACCCAGCCACGCAGCGCGACGCCATCCCGCTCCACCACCGCGGGCTCGACGTTCGGCCCCTCCGGGTCGGCCCGGAGCGGCTGCGGAAAGAACAGCATGCGGTCCTGAAGCAGATAGAGCAGCAGGCAGATGCCGAGATAGATGCCTCCGGCGACGATGGCGATCCGGAGCAGCGTATCCACCACGGCACCCATTTCAGACCTTGCGAGGGAACTGCAACCGGAAGATCGGCTTACGGTAATTCGAGCAGAATATTGCTTTAGGTATCAACAAGTTATTACAGTTATTTCAAGCGTGAATCCGGCCATGGCCTGCCCCAGGCCCACGCGGATGCCACTTGCACGAACAATGAACCCGCTCAGCCCGTCACCGTCCGGTGCGCCGGCTTGCGCGGCCCGACCTCCACCGGCTCGCCCACCCAGGCGCCGATGTTCTCGCCGCTGCGGCCGTCCCGCAGCAGGTCGATGAGTTGCCCGGCGATCTGCTCGGGATGCATCCAGGTCGCCACCTGCTCGGCCGGCGGCTCGCCGTCCCACAGCCCCCGCAGCATCGGCGTGTCGACAGCACCCATGCACAGGGCGTTTACGCGTATGTCGTGTTCTTCGAGGGAACTCGCCCAGGCCTGGGTAAACCCGTTCAGGGCCCACTTCGATGCGTTGTAGAGGTCCGTTTCAGGAGCATTGGTGCCCCTGCTCTTCGCCGGCAGCACGTAGTAGGTGCTGGCGTGGACAATGTCGCCACCGCCCCGCTCGATCATCAGGGGAATGCACAGCCGGGACAGCAGCAGCACGCCCATTAAGTTGGTGCCCATGATGTAGTCCCAATCATCCTGGGCCTTCTCAAAGCTGTCGGTCACCAGCGTGCGTCGCCAGCGGCCGGCGTTGTTGACCAGCAGGTCTACCCCGCCGTGCGCCTCGCAGGCCGCGTCCACCAGGCGCCGCAGGTCGTCGAGGCTCGATACGTCGGCGACGAGCCCCTGCACCCGGCCCGGGCCGTCCATGGCTGATGCGACGTCGGGTGCGCTGGCATCGATATCGCAGAGCGTAACGTCGGCGCCTTCGGCTGCCAGCCGCTCGGCGAACGCGCGGCCAAGCCCCGTCGCGCCGCCGGTGACGATCGCGGAACGTCCATCCAGCATGCCCATGACTCAGCCCTCCTCCGCCATGATGAAGTACGGGTTCGTCCGCGGCGGCGGTAGCACCACCGGATGGCCCACCGCGAAACCGATGTTCTCGCCCGTCCGGCCGTCCGGCCCCTCGGCGATCATTTCGATCATCACCTGTGCGATGTCCTCGGCGCGCATCCAGCCCGCCACTTCCTCCGGCGGCGGGTCGAAGTTGAAGAAACTGCGGATCATGTAGGTGTCGGTGGCGCCCATGCAGAAGGCGTTCACCCGGACATTGTGGGGCTTGAGCGCCTGGCACCAGGCAAAGGTGAGCCCGTTGATGCCCCACTTGGCGGCATCGTACAGGTCCATGTTGGTGCCGCCGCCGGTGGGGCGCGGGGCGATGTCGATGAAGGGGCAGTCCGGCGCGTCGTCGTGGGACAACTCGTACGGCGAGCCGCAGGTGTGCACGTGATCGGTGCATATGTTGATGATGTGGCCGCCGCCCTGCCCGATCATGGCGGGCATGACGGCCCGGCCGCACAGGAACACGCCCTTGAGGTTGGTGCCCACCACGTGCGGCACATCGGCAAGGGTCTTGTCGATGTCGTCCGTCGCCGTGGTCTCTGCCCATACGCCGGCATTGCTGACCAGCACATCGATGCGACCGAAACGGTCGAGGGTGGCATCGATGAAGCGCTTCACCTGTTGTGCATCGGATACGTCCGCGCGCATGGCGAGCACGTCCACGTCCACCAGGTTGCCGAAATCGTCGATGTCCTCGCGCACGTCGCAGACCGCGAGCGATGCGCCCTCGCCGGCCAGCGCCCGGGCGAAGGCATTGCC
This sequence comes from Gammaproteobacteria bacterium, assembly GCA_026713405.1. The sequence goes on along the minus strand of JAPOON010000915.1, from coordinate 2,187 downwards.
GAGGCCCACCGCCGCGCCGGTTACCACTGCCGTTTTGCCTTCCAGAATTCCCATGCTCCCTCCGTCAAGCAGCCCCGTTTCGGCTTTCGGTGCCTACCAGGCGTGGATTTCTCCGTCCCACTTGTAGAACTTGCCCGAGTCAGCCTTGGTCAAGCCGGCGATGACCGCGCGGATGCCGGACGCGCTCTCTTCCGGCGTAATCGTCGCATGCGGACCGCCCATGTCCGTCTGCACCCAGCCCGGGTGCATGAGCGCGACGGTGATGGGCTCGTCCTTCCAGTCGATGGCCAGCGCCTGGGCAATCTTGCTCAGCCCAGCCTTGGTCGAGGAATAGATATACATGCCGCCCATGGGCCAGGTGGACGCCGCGAGCTGGCTGGTCACGTTCATCAGCTTGCCGTCGCCGGAAGCGGCCAGGTTCTGCTTGAACGCGCGGGCGATGAGCAGCGGGCCGATGGTGTTGACGTCCAGCGACCGGTGCCATTCCTCGAGGTCGAGGTCATCGACGGATTGACGCGTGCCGCCCACTGCCCCGGCATTGTTGATCAGCACGTCGATGGCGCCGTCGCCGATTGTTGCCGCGGCTGCGGCAATGGAGTCCGGGCTGCCGGTATCCATCTGCACTACGGTGACGCTGTCGCGCACATCCTCGATGCCGGGAGCGGCGTCCGGGTCACGGACGCAGGCAATGACGTCGTCTCCAGCGGCGGCGCATTGCCTGGCCATTTCAGCGCCGATACCCCGGCTTGCTCCCGTTATCAATACTCTGCTCATCGTTTGCTTTCCTTACAGGTTGATGTCATTCGTGTGTTCTAGCCGCCAGAAGCTGGTGCGCACTGTGCGGCGGTTCAGGTTAATCCGTCCTCCGGTTGAAACTGCGGTACACGCAGCTCCGGCCCGCGCGGCTCGAAGGTTACCCGAACCCGCTGGCCCATGACGAGGCTTTCCGGGTTCGGTGTCACCAGGTTGGCCATCATCGTCGGCCCCTCATCGAGTTCCACCAGCGCCACCACGTAGGGCACGTCCGCCTCGAAGGCCGCGGAGACGGCGCGCCGGATGACCGTCCAGCTTTTCAGGCTGCCCGTTCCCGCAGCGTCTGCCCAGTCGAGTTCAGTGCTGCCGCAGGCCGTGCAGACCAGGCGCGGGTAAAACTGGTAGCCGCCACATTCGCGGCACTGCTGAATGACCAGGCGGCCTTCGGCGCAGGCGTCCCAGAACGGCGCGGTTTCGGCATTGACCGGGGGTAGCGGCTTGTCCACGTTCAGCTTTCCCGCCCCACAATGACGGTGCAGTGGCTCGACAGGATGCCGCCCTGGGCGTGTACCAGGGCGGTCCCGGCGCCCTGCACCTGGCGCTCGCCCGCATCGCCCCGGATCTGCCGCACCGCTTCGGTCAGCGCGAACATGGAACCCGGGTTGCCGGAATGGCTGTGGGAAAGCAACCCGCCATGGGTATTCATCGGCAGCGCGCCGCCGATGCGCGTGTTTCCGTCGGCCACGAACGGCCCGGCTTCCCCCGGCGCGCAAAAGCCCAGGTCCTCGAGTTCGATCAGCACCACGGGGGTGAAGCAGTCGTAGAGTTCCACGAAGTCCATGTCGGTCGGACCCAGCCCGGCCATGGCATAGGCGCGCTCGCCCGCCTGCCGTGCATAGGACGAAGTCAGGTCCCGGGCCTGGCTGATGTGCTCGTGGCCGTGACCCTCGCCGGCGCCCAGCAGATGCACCGGCGCGTGCGGATGGTCAGCCGCGCGGTCCGCCGACGTCAGCACCACCGCGGCGCCCCCGTCGGAGACCAGGGAACAGTCGAGCAGGCGCAGCGGGTCGGCAATGGGCCGGCTCGCCATGACATCCTCCACGGTCAGCGGCGTGCGCATCTGCGCGCCCGGATGCAGCACCGCATGATGCCTGGCGTTCACCGCCACTGCCGCCAAGTGTTCCAGCGTGGCGCCGTAGCGGTGCATGTAGGCCCGGGCGATGAGCGCGTAATAACCCGGTACGGTGGCCCCGTAGGGCGTCTCGAACTGAGGGTGGCCGGAGGAGGACTGCATGACCATCGCCTGTTCCCGGGAAAGCCCGGTGCGCAGGCTGTCGGCCATGGAGATCAAAACCGTATTGCACAGGCCCGCCCGTATGGCGAGGGCCGCCTGGTAGAGCACCGTGAACGTGGTGCCCCCGCCCGCTCCAGCGC
>JAPOON010000914.1 GCA_026713405.1 Gammaproteobacteria bacterium | reverse complement strand
CGAACAGGCGATCATCGCTGCGGCCACCGTATTGGTGTTCGATCGCGTGGCGGCGGCAGTCTTCGCTCGAATTCGCAGCGACCGGTCGATCGCGCCGCCCGATGCAATCCAACTCGCTTGTGCATCCGCGGCTGGCGGGGGCAGCTTCATCACCACCGACCAGCGGCTTAGCCGCAAGGTCGTCCCCGGTATCCACTTCATCCAACCACTCGGGAGCGCGATGCTCTAACGCCGTTGGGGCCCGCAAGGATACGGCCGGCCGCCGGCTTTGAGCGCAGCCCCCTGCGTCCGCTAGAATGTCGCGTTTCGCAATCGCTCACCTTCAACGGGGGAACCCATGTCAGAAGATAACGGCCTGAACGCCGACCTGTACAACCTCACGATGTCCGAAGAGGCCAAGCCGCTGCTGGACGCGGTGACGAAACACATCGCCGAGCACGTCGACCCCATCGTCGAGGAGTTCTACCGTCTCGGCGAAGGCCGCGAGGACCGGTGGAGCTGGGCGCCCGGGCAGCTGGAACTGCTGGAAGGGGCGAAGAACAAGGCCAAGGAATCCGGGCTGTGGAATTTCTTCCTGCCGGACGCCGACACCGGCGAGGGCCTCAAGAACCTGGACTACGCCTACATCGCCGCGGAACTCGGCAAGTGCCCGCTGGCCTCGGAATCGCTGAACTGCAGCGCCCCGGACACCGGCAACATGGAAGTGCTCGAACGGGTCGGCACGCCGGAGCAGAAGGAACAATGGCTGAAGCCGTTGCTGAACGGGGAGATTCGCTCCGCCTATGCCATGACGGAGCCGAACCTTGCCTCCTCCGACGCCAAGAACATCGGTACACGGGCCGTGCTCGAAAACGGCGAGTGGGTCATCAACGGGGAGAAGTTCTATATTTCCGGCGCCGGCGACCCACGCTGCAAGATCATGATCACCATGGTGAAAACCAGCCCGGACGCGGCACCCCACCGCCAGCAGTCGCAAATCCTGGTGCCCATCGACGCGCCCGGCGTGCACATTCTGGAGGGCATGGAGGTCTTCGGCCACGATGATGCGCCCCACGGCCATATGCACATCAAGTTCGACAACGTGCGCGTTCCCGAAGGGAACATCCTGCTCGGCGAAGGACGCGGCTTCGAGATCTCCCAGGTGCGCCTGGGCCCGGGCCGTATCCACCACTGCATGCGTTCCATCGGCCAGGCGGAAAAGGCCCTGGACCTGATGGTGCGGCGGGGGCTGAGCCGCGAGGCGTTCGGCAAGCCCATTGCGCAACTCGGCAAGAACGTCGAGGTGATCTCCCGGGCGCGCATCGACATCGAGGCGATGCGGTTGATGGTGCTGCAGGCCGCCAAGGCCATGGACGTGCTCGGCAACCAGGAAGCCCGCATCTGGGTGCACATGGTCAAGGCCATGGTTCCGGAGCGGGTCTGCCAGATCATCGACCAGGCCATCCAGATCCACGGCGCCACCGGCGTCTCCCAATGGACACCGCTGGCCGGCATGTACACCGGGCAGCGCACCCTGCGCCTCGCCGACGGTCCGGACGAGGTACACCACCTCGTTGTGGGCCGGGCCGAACTCAGGAAGTACGGTGGGTCTGCCTAACGGCCGAAGCTGGGAAACGTCTTGTTCGCTTTGCTGGAACCTTTTTTCGGATTTGATTCTCCGAAGCGCCGAGCGGGTTTGAGGGTCAGGGAGCGGTATCCCACCACCATTGGGCGGGTAGCTGGACCTCATCGGGCCAGACCTGATCCAGGGTCGCTGCATCGAAGACCTCGCCGCCCTTGACCACAAGGGCCAGGTCTTCCGTGTTGCGGATGTCTTCAAGCGGGTTGCTGTCCAGCACCACCAGGTCGGCGAGCTTGCCGGGCGCCACCGTGCCGATGTCCTCGGCGATGCCGATGATTTCCGCGCCGTGCCGCGTCGCCGCGGTCAGCGCCTCCTGGTTCGACAGGCCGCCGCTGGCCAGTGCCCAGAGTTCCCAGTGATAGCCCAGCCCCTGCAGTTGCCCGTGGGAACCCACACCGACCCGGCCGCCGGCGCGGATGATTTTCGCCGCCTGGGCGGCCACGCGGGAGAAGTGATACTCCCGATCGTGGAACCACGCCCGGCGCAGCGTCCTTGATGCCAATACCTGCAAGGGCGTGAAGCGCCGCAGTTTTTCATCGTCGTGGGGCGACTCGCGGCTGTAGAACCAGTTCTCCGCCCAGGGGCCGCCGTAGGCCACCAGCAGCGTCGGCGTATAGCTCAT
>JAPOON010000913.1 GCA_026713405.1 Gammaproteobacteria bacterium | reverse complement strand
GAAAACTGCGCGCCTTCGGCTACGACCTTTCCTGTCACCAGGTTTTTCCAATGACTGACGCCCGGCCCGGCAACAAGTTGCCGGGCGTGATTGCCTCGCGGTGCGGTGCACCGCGTTGAAAACTGCGCGCCTTCGGTTACGACCTTTTCTGTCACCAGGTTTTTCCAATGACTGACACCCGGCCCGGCAACAAGTTGCCGGGCGTGATTGCCTCGCGGTGCGGTGCACCGCGTTGAAAACTTCGTTTTCAAGCGGCAATCACCCCCTCGAATCCCGCCTGTTCATGAAGGCGAGGCGTTCGAGGAGGTGCACGTCCTGCTCGTTCTTCACCAGGGCGCCGTACAGCGGCGGTATGGCCTTGCTCGGGTCGCGGTTGGTGAGGATTTCGTCCGGGATGTCGTCGGACATCAGGAGTTTCAGCCAGTCGATGAGTTCCGAGGTGGACGGCTTCTTCTTCAGGCCGGGTACCTTGCGGACATCGAAGAAGATCTCCATGGCTTCCTTCACCAAGTCTCGCTTGATGCCGGGGAAGTGCACTTCGATGATTTCGTGCATCGTCTCGCGGTCGGGGAAATTGATGTAGTGGAAGAAGCAGCGCCGCAGGAACGCATCGGGCAGTTCCTTCTCGTTGTTGGAGGTGATCACCACGATGGGGCGCTTGTTCGCAACGACCGTTTCGGACAGTTCGTAGACGAAGAACTCCATGCGGTCGAGTTCCTGCAGCAGATCGTTGGGAAACTCGATGTCGGCCTTGTCGATCTCGTCGATGAGCAGCACCACGCGCTCGTCCGACTCGAAGGCCTCCCACAGCTTGCCTTTCTTGATGTAGTTGCGAATGTCGCCGACCCGTGCGTCGCCGAGTTGGGAATCGCGCAGGCGCGACACTGCATCGTACTCGTACAGGCCGTTGATGGCCTTGGTGCTCGACTTGATATGCCACTGGATCAATTCCATGCCCAGGGTCTTGGCAATCTCCTCGGCCAGCAGCGTCTTGCCGGTTCCCGGTTCGCCCTTGACGAGCAACGGCCGCTCCAGCTTGACCGCCGCATCGACGGCCATACTCAGTTCATCCGTGGAGATATAGGTGTCGGTACTGTCGAAAATCATGCAACTTCTCTTGGTAGTTCCTGTGGAGCCGGCGCAACCGGTCCGGCGCCCGTGCGGGCGAACCGGATATGAACCCTCCCGGCCCACGCAAACCGCGTACTGTATAGGACGGATAAGCACCCCACAAGCGGCCGCTCAGGCTCGAGAGCCGCGCCCGGCGGCGGCCCTTGCCGGACCTTCCGGTTGCGCACGGAGGATTTCAGAGGCGCCGTTTGCGTGCCCGGTTACCTGCTTCCGACAGAGACCGGGCACCGCTTCGCTCATGCCTTCAGTTGCCCTTTCGCGCGCGCCTCCGATGCAGCCAGTACGAGAACGCGCCCGACAGCACGGTAGCAGCCACGACACCCAAAAAAAGGAGACTCGCCGCCAGTGCCGGCTGGCCGTCCGATTGCAGCGCCGCCTCGAAAACCAGCACCAGGAACGCCGGGGCAAAATAGGTATCGAATTGCGGAACCGGGGCAGGCAGGAACAGCAGAACCGCCGCCATGGAACGCAACCAGTATTTCAGGAAACCGTTGTGCATCGGGCGTGTCAGGACCACCACCCCGAAGAGCGCCGCCGCTCCCGCGCAAACCGCGACCAGCCAGGCGAACGGCTCCGTCATGCGCGCTTTTCCAGTTCGGCGGTGAATTCGCTACCCAACACGTCCTTGCGCCAGCCGAGATAGGTTTCAGACAGGCTTCCGGTAGCGCGATAGTGGCGGACGCACTGCTCGATATCCCGCTGGCGCGCCAGCAGCTCCGGTGCAACACCCAGTTCCTGCGCTCGCCGGCGCCCGATCTCGCGCAGCCTCTTCAGCAAGCCGCCCTGCCGCTGGCTAAGCGGCTTCGGCAAGGGCGACTCCGGACTTGCCTCCAGCCCCGCCTCGAAAGCGCGAAGCAGTTCCTCGCCGTACCGGCGAGCGACCCGCGGCGGCAACCTGCGCCGGATGTCCACCAGGTCGACGGCGTGCTGTTGCGCGAATTGCAGGAGATGCTCGTCCCAGACGACCCGGTTGCGCGGCACATCCTCAGCCATGGCTCGCCGCTCGCGCCAGTCGCACAACGACTTCAGTACGGCGAGCTGCCGTCCATCCAGCTTCCACGCTTTCTTTACACCCGCGAAAAAGGAGGACGGTTCCCGCGGGGCGTAACGCTCCCTGCGGCGCATGTCTTCGACAAACCACTGCCGTCGCCCGGCCGCCTCGAGCCTGTCGACCAGCGCCCCGTGCAATTCAACCAGGTACGCGACATCTTCCTGGGCGTAGCGAACCTGCTCGCCGGACAATGGCCGCTTCAGCCAGTTCGACCGCGTGTGGTGCTTGGGCAGTGCCACCCCGAGCATCCCCTCTACCAGGGCGGCATAGCTGGTGGAGAAGTCCTCGGCAACGAACGCCGCTGCAAGCTGGGTATCGAACAGGTTGACGGGCCGGACATCCAGGTGCCGATAGAGCAGTTCCAGGTCTTCGAAGCAGGCGTGTATGACCTTTACCGTATCCGGTTCGGTCAACACATCGACGAACGGCGACCACTCGTCCACGGTAAGTGGGTCGACAAGCCAGATACCGGACCCCGCCGCAACCTGGTACAGGCCCGGAATGGGAAAGAAAGTATCAGTACGCTGAAACTCGGTATCCATGCCGACGACGCCGCGCCACGAGTTCGCAGCCCGCGCAAGGTCCGCTCCGGAGGCCACCCAATCGCAGCGCGTTGAGTCTTCAGCCGAGACGGCGGCGCCCCTGCAGGGCATGCATGATGGTTCCGCCATCCACATACTCCAGTTCACCGCCGATCGGAACGCCATGGGCAATGCGGCTGATGTCGGCGACCTCGTTCTCGAGCAGCCCCGCAATGTAGTGGGCCGTGGCTTCGCCCTCCACCGTGGGGTTGGTGGCAAGTATCACCTCCCGAACCTTGAGCGCGCTGACCCGCGCCGCCAGCTTGTCGAGGGCAAGGTCTTCCGGCCCCACTCCGTCGATGGGAGACAGACGGCCGTTCAGCACGAAATACCGGCCGCGGAATCCCCCGGCCTGTTCGATGGCGAGGATATCGGCGGGGGACTCCACCACGCACAGCACCGCGTCGTCCCGCTCTGCGTCGGCGCACAGGCGGCACTGCCCGGTTTCCGTGAGCGTTCGGCGATCGCGGCACCAGGACGCCTGTTCCCCCGAGGCGGCCAGCGCTTCGGCCAGCTTCAGGCCGCCTTCCCGATTCCGCTGCAGGATATCCAGCGTCATGCGCTGGGCGCTCTTGGGCCCGACGCCCGGCAACACCTGGAATGCGGCGATCAGCCCGTCGATCAGTGGGCTCAGCACGATCAGAACGGCAGCTTGTCGAGAGGCAGCCCGAATCCGCCGGCAAGCCCCGACATTTTCTCGTTGCGCGCCGATTCCACCCGGCGCGCGCCATCGTTGAAGGCGGCGGCGATCAGGTCTTCGAGCACTTCCCTGCCCTCATCGAGTACCGCCGGGTCGATGTGCACCCGCTTGACTTCGTGCGCCCCGTTGAGAACCACCTTCACCAGGCCGGCCCCGCTCTCTCCGGTAACTTCCAGCGAAGCGATCTCGGCCTGCATGGCCTCGACCTTCTGCTGAACCTGCTGTGCCTGCTTGAACAGGTCGCCCAGTCCTTTCATGGTCATCGGTTTGCTCCGCGCGCCTCGCCGGCGCCCCCGTCCAGGGGGCGAACGTGCTCCAGCCTGGCATCAAAGGTCTCTATCAGGGATTTCACCGTGGGGTTCTCCTCGAGTTCGCGCTTCGCCGCCGCATCCCGCTCCCGTTCCAGCCGCTGCTTGCGGTCAGCGGGCGTCTCATGTGCCGGATCACCGATGTCGATGACGAGCCGAACCGGCTCGCCGAACAGGTTGGCGAGCGCCCCTTCCAGAACCCCCGCCTCGCCGCCATGCAGCAGCGATTCGTGCTTCCTGTCGAGCACCAGCCGGCAATTGCCGCCGCTCCGCTCGACGAGCAAGGAGTGCTCCGCGATCGTCCGTTCGACGCCCGTCAGCCCGAGACGGCCCACCAGCCCATGCCACTCCCGGTACAAGCCATTGCCGCCGGCATCGGGCGCGGCTGTTGCCACGAAAGCCGGCTCGGCCATGCCCGTTGCCGAAGCCGGGGCCGGTGTTTCGGGGTCCAGATGCGCCGACTTAGTCTCAGGTTGCGGGGCCGCAGCCGGCGCTTCCGGTTCTGGAGCTGCCGACGGCGTTTCAGGTTGGGCGGTCGCGGCCGCCGCGTCCCAATCCGGAGTCGGCGACATCGATTCTGGCTGCGGAGTCACGGCCGGCGTTTCCGATTCTGGAGCTGCCAACGGCGTTTCAGGTTGCGCGGTCCGGGCCGGCGTGTCCCACTCCGGAATCGCCCACATCGATTCAGGCTGCGGGGTCGCGCCCGGCGTTTCCGGCTCTGGAATCGCAGACGACGATTCAGGTGGCGCGTTCGGTGCCGGAGTTTCCAATTTCCGAGGCGCCGGCGACGATGCGGGTTGCACGGCCGTCACTCGCGCTGCCGCATCTTTCGCCGCGGCCGTCGTTCCTGCCCGCGCCGCTTCCGTTGACCCGGCGCCGGCGGCACCGGTCGCCGGCGCCGTCTGCGTGGACCCGGTCTCCGCCGAGCCCGGCGGTTCGGCCGCCGTGGGCGGCACCCGTGCAGCAGCGGCGGCATCCGGCGCAAAGGCCAGCATCCGCAGCAACGTCATCTCGAAACCGGTCTTGGGATCCGGGCCGATATGAAGGTCCCGGTAGCCGATCAGGGCGATCTGGTAATAGAGCTGCACCGCTTCCGCACTGATGGCGCCTTCCGGAGCTTCCCCGAGCGCCTGTCCAACAGCCATGTCGTGCAGTGCTTCGAGCAGTTCGGAGAGTACCGAAGCAAAGTCTGCGGACTTGTCTGCAAGCGCGGCGCTTATCGCGAGCACCCGGCGCGGGTCGCCGCTGGCCAGCGCCTCGATAACGGCGCCGGTTTCGTCCCGCCCCGCCGCCCCCACCATGGCGGCGACATCGGAGGCGGTGAGCGCGCCCTGACTGTAGGCAATGGCCTGATCGGTGATGGACAGGGCGTCGCGCATGCTGCCCCGGGCAGACCTTGCGATGATGCGCAGGGCATCCGGCTCGAATTCGACACCCTCCGCGGTCAGCGTCTCGCCGCTGTAGCCGGCAATCTCGTCGG
>JAPOON010000912.1 GCA_026713405.1 Gammaproteobacteria bacterium | reverse complement strand
GGACGCCGCCGCGGGCCGCGCGTGGCCTTCTATATTCTCCAGGTTGTGGAGCAGCCGCCCATGCCCCGTTTCGCCTGCCGGCTCGCCGCCAAGGCCATGCAGAAGGGCCAGCACACCTACGTGCACACCGCGACCGACGTTCAGGCCCGGGAAGTCGATGAACTGCTGTGGTCCTATCCCCCGCATCGGCTCATACCCCATGGCCGGCTCGGTACGCCCGAGGCCGAAGGCGCTCCGGTGGTTGTCGGCCAGCAGACGGATTCCGCCGACCGGCTGCCCACCGACGGGCTCATGATCAACCTGGCGGACGAGGTGCCGGCATTTCCCGGCCGTTTCGACCGCATTGCGGAAATCGTGGTGGGCGAGAAGCGCGACAGCGGCCGCGCCCGATACCGCTTTTACCGGGACCGGGGCTATCCGCTGTTCCCCCACGAACTGGACGACTGGGAAGCGCGCTGACGTGGAGCGCAGTTTCGACCCCCACGCCATTGAGCGCGAACTTTACGAAGAGTGGGAGTCCGCGGGCTATTTCGCGCCGTCCGGCGACGGCGCCGAGTACTGCATCGCCATACCGCCCCCGAACGTAACCGGCAGCCTGCACATGGGGCACGCCTTTCAGCACACGCTGATGGATGCCCTCATCCGCTACCACCGCATGAACGGCCGGCGCACGCTCTGGCAGATGGGCACGGACCACGCGGGCATCTCCACGCAGATGCTGGTGGAACGCCAGTTGGCCGGCGAGGGCAAGACGCGTGCCGATATCGGGCGCGATGCGTTCGTCGAACGTGTCTGGGAATGGAAGGAGCGCTCCGGCGGCAATATCTCCCGGCAGTTGCGGCGCATGGGTTCTTCCGTCGACTGGTCCCGGGAGCGGTTCACCCTGGACGCGGGATTCGCCGACGCGGTCATGGAGGTCTTCGTGCGCCTGTACGAAGAGGGGCTCATCTACCGGGGCAAACGGCTGGTGAACTGGGCCCCGGAGCTGGCCACGGCCATTTCCGACCTCGAGATCGAAAACCGGGAGGAAGACGGCCATCTCTGGCACTGCCGTTACCCCTTGGCCGACGGCGCCACAACCGTCGACGGCAAGGATTACCTGGTCGTCGCCACCACCCGGCCGGAAACCATGCTCGGCGACACCGCGGTGGCGGTGCATCCCGAGGACGAACGCTACCGGCACCTCGTCGGCAAGACCGCGACCCTGCCCCTGGTCGGCCGGGAACTGCCCAGCGTCGCCGACAGCTACGTGGACCCGGAGTTCGGGACCGGCTGCGTCAAGATCACCCCGGCCCACGATTTCAACGACAACCAGGTCGGCGCCCGTCACGGCCTGCCGCTGGTCAACGTCTTCACCGCCCGGGCGGCGATCAACGAAAACGCGCCGCAGGCTTACCGGGGTCTCGACCGCTTCGAGGCGCGCAAGCGCATCGTTGCCGACCTGGACGAACTGGGCCTGCTCGAGGTGGTGGAGCCGCACAAGCTCTCCGTGCCCCGGGGGGACCGCTCCGAGGCGATCGTCGAGCCCTGGCTCACCGACCAGTGGTTCGTGAAGATTGCGCCCCTTGCCGAGCCGGCCGTGGCAGCGGTGCAGAACGGCGATATCGAGTTCGTCCCCAGCCAGTACGCCAATGTCTACTTCGCCTGGATGCGCGACATCCAGGACTGGTGCATCAGTCGTCAGCTCTGGTGGGGGCACCGCATTCCCGCCTGGTATGACGCCGACGGCAACATCCACGTCGGCCGCACGGAGGCGGAAGCGCGCCGCAAGGGGAAGCTCGGTGACGGTGTCGCCCTGAAGCGGGACGAGGATGTGCTGGATACCTGGTTTTCCTCCGCCCTGTGGACCTTCACCACCCTGGGCTGGCCCCGCGAGACGGACGACCTGAAGCGGTTTCATCCCACCGACGTGCTGGTGACCGGCCACGACATCATCTTCTTCTGGGTCACCCGCATGATCATGATGACCCTGAAGTTCATGGGGGAAGTGCCTTTCCGCAAGGTTTACATCACCGGTCTCGTACGGGATGCGAAGGGTCAGAAGATGTCCAAGACCAAGGGCAACGGGCTGGATCCCCTCGACCTGATCGACGGTATCGGGCTGGAGGAACTGGTCGGCAAACGCACCGAGCACCTCACCCAGCCGCAGATGGCGCGAGACATCGAACAAGCCACCCGCAAGAACTTTCCCGACGGGATTCCCTCGTTCGGCACGGATGCCCTGCGTTTTACGTGCTGCGCACTGGCCACCACGGGCCGGGACGTGCGCTTCGACCTCAACCGCACCGAGGGTTACCGAAACTTCTGCAACAAGCTGTGGAACGCCGCCCGGTTCGTGCTGATGAACACCGGGGAATATCCCCTGGATGGCCCGGCCGAGCCCGGCCTGGCCGAGCGCTGGATACAGTCGCGGGCGAAGCGGCTCGTGGAAGACTGCCACCTGGCGCTGGAGACCTACCGCTTCGACCTGTATGCGAACGCGATCTACGAGTTCGCCTGGCACGAGTATTGCGACTGGTACCTGGAACTGACCAAGCCCCTGCTCTGGGACGAAGGTGCGGGTCCGGAACGGCAGACCGGCGCACGCCGCACCCTGGTGCAGGTGCTCGAACTGCTGCTCAGGGCGTCGCACCCCATCCTGCCCTTCATCACGGAAACCATCTGGCGCGACCTGGCGCCCCTGCTGGGCAAGGAGGGACCGAGCATCATGCTGGAACCCTTCCCGCAGAGCGGCGATCTCTCCGCCGACCCGGAGGCCGATGCGTCCATCGACTGGTTGAAGGGCGTGGTGACCGCCTTGCGCAACATCCGCGGCGAAGCAGGCATCAAACCCGGCAAGGAGATCGATGTGCTGCTGCAGGGCGGCGATGCCCGGGACCGCGAACGGGCCGCGACCTCGGGCCGCCTGCTGCAACGGCTGGCCAAGGTCAGTTCAATCGACTGGCTCCCCCCGGGCGACCAACCCCCGGCCAATGCGCTTGCGCTGGTTGGTGAGCTGAAGGTCATGGTGCCACTCGCGGGCCTGATCGACATTGACGCCGAACGTGCGCGCATCAACAAGGAAATCGAGCGCAAACAAAAGGAACTGAAACGCATCGAGGGGAAACTCGGCAACGAGCAGTTCGTGCAGAACGCACCGCCAGCCATCGTCGACAAGGAAAGGAACCGGGCCACCGACACGCAAAGCGCGCTGGAGGCGTTGAAAGTGCAGCTTGACACCCTGGCTTAGCCCGACCTATACGTGAATGAACTACTGCGGCAGTCAATAGCAGCGAAATCACTGGGCGTACTCCCTCCGCGTGCTCAACGTGCTGTCAAGCACGCCTGCGCGCGCTCAACGTGCTGCAAGCACGCGTCCGTACAACCAGCGCTTTCACTACTCCTCATCTTGCCAGCCTCGCTACGTCCATTCACGTATAGGTCGGGCTAGCGGCGAACTCGCACGCTGACTGGCGCAAAATTCTTACTTCCAGTTTCAATGATCGGCCTATAATGCCGCGATGACGGTGGTTATCTCGGAAGTATTCAAGGCGTTTCGCTCAGCCGGTGTGCCGGAAGACAGGGCACATGATGCCGCCGCTGCACTGGCTGCCGAAAACCTGGCGACAAACGAGGGCATCCAGGAGTTGAAGGCCGTTCAACGCCTGCATTCATGGATGGCAGGCTTCAACCTGGCCTTCACGGTAGCAATCCTCTGGAAAGTGTTTTCCTGAAGCATTCCGCCGATAGCAAGCAGTAGAGTCACGGAGCGTTTGGAGTGAGTACAGAACTGGTCGCAATAGTTTGCACTATCCTGGGTGTCGGGCTCGCGCTCGGAGGGCTGATCGTGCCAAGCTTGGCGATTCTCCGTCGTGACGTCGCTGACCTGCGCGAGCGAATGGCGCGGCTTGAAGGCCTGTTCGAGGGATTTACGGGCCGCGTCAACCCGCCGCGATTGCCGCAGTAGCAGTTACGGCTATACCTGTAAAGACCAGGTAACGCCTACCGCCGCTACAACTCCAACATCACTTTTCCGACCGTCTCGTTGCCCGCAACCAGTTCATGGGCGCGCTGCGCCTCCGGCATCGGAATGACGGTTTCGATGATGGGCTGAATGCTGCCTTTCTCGATTTTCGGCCAGACATCCCGCTGCAGGCCGTCCATCACCGCCGATTTGGCCGCGATGCTGCGCACGCGCAGGGTCGAGCCGATGATGCGCAAGCGTTTCATCAGCAGCAGCGCCATGTTCAGTTCGGCCTGCGCGCCGCCCATCAGCCCGATCGCGATCAGGCGGCCGTCCAGGCGCAGGCTCGCCAGGTTGTCGGCGAGGTAACCCGCGCCCACCGGGTCGAGAATCACATCGAAACCCTCCCCGTCGGTCCACTCGGCAACCTTGTCGGCAAAGGGGCCGTCATGGCGGTTCGAGCCGCCCGAAGCGCCCAGGGCGATACACCGTTCCAGCTTGGCCTGGCTGCCCACCGTGACGAAACTGGGGTTGTGGCTCTCGCGGCACAGCTGGATCGCGGCGGTACCCACGCCGCTTGCGCCCGCGTGCAGCAGTACCCGCTCACCGGTTGCGAGGCCGGCTTCGCCATAGAGATTCAGATAGGCGGTGGCGAATACCTCCGGCAAGGCCGCCGCTTCCAACAGCCCGACTCCCCCGGGTATGCGCAGCACCTGGCCGGCCGGGGCGACGACGGTTTCCGCGTAGCCGCCACCCGCAAGCAGGGCGCAGACTGAATCGCCCGGCGCGACGCGCTGGACCCCCTCCCCTACTGCAACCACCTCGCCGGAGCATTCGAGGCCGGGGACATCGCTCGCCCCCGGCGGCGGCGGGTATCGTCCGAGGGCCTGCATGAGGTCGGCGCGGTTGACGGCACTGGCCTTGACCGCGATCTTGACGGTGCCCGGGCCGACCTCCGGTTCGGGCGCCTCGCCCCACACGAGCTTGCCGTTATCGATTGATATTGCCTTCACTTCGTTCCAGTTCCTTTCAATGTGTCCCTGTCCGGCCAGCCGGTGCCATCATCGCGGACGCGACCCATGCCAGTGTCAGTGCAGACGGCATCTTGCCCGCCCCCTGATGAGGCGCGCGCCCCGGACTTCACCAGGACATGCGCATCTTCACACCTTCGTCGTGCAGATACTGCTTGAGTTCGCTCACCCTGTAGTCGCCATAGTGCACCATGGACGCCACCAGTGCCGCATCCGCACCGCCCGCGGTCAGCACTTCCCGGAGGTGTGGCGGTTCACCGGCGCCGCCTGACGCAATGACCGGGATGCGAACGGCATCGGCAATCATGGCGGTCAGCGGCAATTCGTAACCGTCCCGGGTACCGTCGGCATCGATCGAGTTGACCACCAGTTCGCCGGCCCCGAGCCGCTCGCCCTCAAGCGCCCATTCCAGGCCGTCGATGCCCATGGGCGTGCGGCCGCCGTTGATGACGATCTCGTATCCCGACGGGAAGCGGCCGCCCTGTTCGACGCGGCGAATGTCCATGGACAGCACCACGTTCTGATCGCCGATCGCCTCCGCACATTCCGCGATGAGCGCCGGTCGCTTCACGGCCGCCGTATTGACGTTGATCTTCTCGGCCCCGGCCAGCCGCAGGTCCGTGGCGTCGGCCACCGAACGGACACCGCCTCCCACGGAAAGGGGGATAAACACTTCCCGGGCAACCGCTTCAACCACATCGAGCATGATCGACCGATTGTCGCTCGATGCGGTGATGTCATAGAAAACCAGTTCGTCCAGCCCGTCCGCATAGTATTCACGAGCCTTTTCCACCGGATCGCCGATGTCCTTCGTGTTGACGAACTTGACGCTCTTGGCAAGCTTGCCGTCGCGCACGTCCAGACAGGCGATCAGGCGCTTGCTCAGCACGGCGGCAGACCCGGCGTTCGCAGGACCAGAGCGATGGACTCAACCCTGACCGGCTTCATGGGGTTGACCGTCCCGACCAGCGCGCGAACTTTTCGAGCAGGCGCAGCCCGACCCGGCCGCTCTTTTCCGGGTGAAACTGCGTGGCGAAATAGCTGCCCCAGCCTACGGCCGAAGCGAACTCCGTTTCGTAGTCGGTCAGCGCGCATACGTCTTCCTCGCGGGCCGGCACCGG
>JAPOON010000911.1 GCA_026713405.1 Gammaproteobacteria bacterium | reverse complement strand
TAAAACACATAGGGGTGTTTTGGCGGCGCTCCCTGGCGGCCGCGTAAGCCTTTCCACCCCCGGCCGTACACAAAAACACCCCCGCCGCTGCGCCGGCAGGTGAGTGCCGCAATCCCACTCGGGCCCCAAAACAGGACCAATGTTGCCCCAGCAGCAAAGGAACGCTCGGAGAATTGCCCGCGACAGCCCGCCGCGAAAGCCCTCAGAAGATGTTGGTGAAGAACTCCATGCGGGTCAGCCAGGTGTAGTCCGCCTCGCCGGCCATCAGGCCGACCAGCACGATAATCACCAGCGGCGGCACCAGGATGGCGTAGATAAGCGCCATCCGCTCCCACATCATGTGCATGAACACCGCCACGATCAGCCCCGCCTTCAGCATCATGAAAATGATGATGAGGCTCCAGCGCAGATACCCCTGGAACGCCATGTAATCCACCATGTAGGAGGCCGCGCTCAGTACGAAGAGCAGCCCCCACACCCAGAAATAGATGGCGATCGGATGTTGTTGACCTTGGTCAGCCATGGTGATTTTCCCGAATTACCAGAGATAGAAGAACGCAAAGATGAACACCCAGACCAGGTCGACAAAGTGCCAGTACAGCCCCATCGTCTCGACGATCTCGTAGCGGTTCTTGCGGCCGGTCATGAAGCCGGGCGTCTCCTTGTCGAGGTCGCCCCGTGCCACCTTGACGGCGGTGATGATCAGGAACAGCACCCCGAAGGAGACGTGGGTGCCGTGAAATCCCGTGATCATGAAGAAGGCGGCGCCGAACTGCGGGGCCCCCATGGGATTGGACCAGGGACGTACGCCCTCGTCGACGATGAGCTTGGTCCATTCGAAGGCCTGCATGCCCACGAACGTGGCGCCCAGGAACGCGGTAGTCACCAGCAGCAGGAAAGTCGGCACCTTGCGCTTCTCGTACCCGAACTTCACCGCCATGGCCATGGTGCCGCTGCTGGTGATCAGCACGAAGGTCATGATGGCGATCAGGATCAGCGGAATGTGGGCGCCGAACATCGTCAGCGCGAACACCTCGCTGGAGTTGGGCCAGGGCACCGTCGTCGACATGCGCACCGTCATGTACGAGACTAGGAAGATCGAGAAAATGAAGGTGTCGCTCAGGAGAAAGATCCACATCATGGCCTTTCCCCACGGAACCTTCTTGAACGCGCGCTGGTCCGAAGACCAGTCGTCGACAATGCCTTTTATGCCAGGAGCAAGAGCAGTGGATTCAGCCACAGTTTTTTGGTCCTAAATCAAGTGGACAACATCAGGCCGAACAGAATCAGCCAGACAACGAACAGAAAGTGCCAGTACACGGCGCACAGTTCCACGCCGAGCCGCGTTTTGGGCATCGATTCCCCGGCCCGGGCATGGCTCGCCGTGCGGGCCCAGGCCACCAGACCGCCCAGCAGGTGCAGCACGTGCAGGCCGGTCAGGGTATAGAAGAACGCGTTGGCGGGATTTCCGGAAACGATATACCCCGCATCGTGGAGCTGTTGCCAGGCGAGGAACTGGCCCACCAGGAAAGCGACCGCAAAGACGCCGCCGATCAGCAGGCCCCTCTTGATTCCGGCCCAGTCCTCCCGTACCGCCGCCCGCCACGCCAGCTGCAGGCCGACGCTGCCGAGGAACAGGATGCCGGTGTTGATCCACAGCATCTGCGGTTCCGGCAGCGGGCGCCAGTCGCCGTACTCCATGCGCATGGCATAGGCACTGACGAACAGCGCGAACAGCGACGTGATCACCGCCAGCAGCACGCCGAGGCCTACCTTGACGGGCGGCAGGAACCCGACGCCGGGCTGGGCACCCTCCGGCGCGCTGGCCACCCAGGGCTCGACGTTGATGGTCTGGCGAACCAGCCACCACACCACTACACCCATGAGAATTGCCAGAAAGACCAGTGTCGCGGTCATTCAATCGCCTCGTTCGGCCGCTTTTGCTTGAGAATCCGCCTCAGGACTTCGCCTGGGCTCCCGCCATATCCTCGGACGGCACGTTCTGGGGAATGAAGTCGCGCTCCGCCCCCGGCACGCCGTAGTCGTACGCCCAACGGTATACCGACGGCAACTCGTCGAAGTTGCCGTGCCGCGGCGGCGTATGTGGCGTCTGCCATTCCAGGGAGGTGGCGTTCCAGGGATTGTGCCCCGCCTTCTTGCCGTCGAACAGGCTCTTGACGATGTTGATGAGGAAGATCACCTGCGCCACCGCCACGAAAATCGCCGCGACGGAGATGGCCGCGTTCAGGTCCTGGGACGACTCGGACATGAAGGCCGTTTCACCGTAGGCATAGTAGCGCCGCGGCACGCCTTCGAAGCCGAGATAGTGCATGGGGAAGTAGATGGCGTACGTGCCCAGGAAAGTCATCCAGAAGTGGACCTTGCCCAGGGTGTCATCCAGCATCTTGCCGGTGATCTTGGGATACCAGTGATAGATGGCGCCGAACACCACCAGCACCGGCGAGACCGCCATCACCATGTGAAAGTGCGCCACGACGAAATAGGTATCCGACAGGGGCAGGTCGACCGTCACGTTGCCCAGGAAGAGCCCGGTGATGCCGCCGTTGATGAAGGTGAAGATGAAACCGATGGCGAACAGCATGGGTACCGTGAGCTGGATGTTGCCGCGCCACAGCGTCAGTACCCAGTTGTAGACCTTGATGGCCGTGGGCACCGCGATGATCAGGGTGGTGGTGGCGAAGAAGAAGCCGAAGTACGGGTTCATGCCGCTCACGTACATGTGGTGCGCCCAGACGATGAAGCTCAGCGCGCCGATGGCGACGATGGCCCACACCATCATGCGGTAACCGAAGATGTTCTTGCGGGCGTGGGTGGACAGCACATCGGAGACGATGCCGAACGCCGGCAGCGCCACGATGTATACCTCGGGGTGCCCGAAGAACCAGAACAGGTGCTGGAACAGGATGGGGCTGCCGCCGTCATGGCTGGTCTGTTCGCCCATGGAAATCATGGCGGGCATGAAGAAGCTGGTGCCGATCAGGCTGTCGAGGATCATCATGATGCAGCTTACGAACAGCGCCGGGAACGCCAGCAGCGCCAGCACCGTCGCCATGAAGATGCCCCATACCGTCAGCGGCAGGCGCATCAGCGTCATGCCGCGGGTGCGGGCCTGCAGCACCGTGACGACGTAGTTGAGGCCGCCCATGGTGAAGCCGACGATGAACACGCACAGCGATATGAGCATCAGGATGATGCCGGCGCCGGTGCCCGGCGTACCCCCCACCACCGCCTGGGGCGGATACAGGGTCCATCCCGCGCCGGTCGGGCCGCCGGGAACGAAGAAGCTGGCGACGAGAATGAGCACCGCGGCCAGGTACACCCAGTAACTGATCATGTTCACGTAGGGGAACACCATGTCCCGGGCCCCGCACATGAGCGGAATCAGGTAGTTGCCGAAACCGCCGAGAAAGAGTGCGGTAAGCAGGTAGATCACCATGATCATGCCGTGCATGGTGACGAACTGCAGGTAGTTCGCCGGGTCGATCACGGAGAAGGCCTCCGGCCAGCCGAGTTGCAGGCGCATGAGAATGGACAGCGCCAGCGCCACCAGGCCGATGGCGATGGCGGTTATCCCGTACTGTATGGCGATTATCTTCGCATCCTGGCTCCAGACGTATTTGCCTATCCACGTTTTGGCGTGATAAAGCTCGACGTCCTCGACCTCGAACGGACCGAGTTCCGCATCCGAGACCGCATCGTGTGCAACTTGAGCCATGCTATTCCTCCGCTCCAATATCCGCGACGGCCGCCGTGCGGCCGAAGGTATTGATGTAGGCGACGACATCGTCTACCGCGCTGTCGTCCTTGAGAATACGCGCCATTTCGGCCATCTGCCAGCCGTACAGGTCGTCGGCATGGCGGCCGCGAATGTTCGCCTTGAAATTCTCGAGTTGCCGCTTCAGGTACCAGTCGGTCATGCCGGCCGTGCGCGGTGCATTGAGCGCCTGGATGCCTTCGCCGGCGTAACCGTGGCAGGCGCCGCAGGTAACCCAGAGATCGCGGCCGCGGCCCGCGTCGCCGGAGACGGTGACCTCCGCGGGTTCGTCCGGGAAGGTGCCGATGTAGGCGATCACGTCCTCCATCGCCTGCTCGTCGGCCAGCGTGATCACCATTGGCGCCATCTGTTGCCCGAACAGATCTTCCGGGTGAGCGCCGCGTGCGCCGGACTTGTAGTAGTTGAGCTGCCGGCGCATGTACCAGTCTTCCTGCCCGGAGATCTTCGGCGCGTTGAGGGCGGCAATGCCCTCGCCCGCCGCGCCGTGGCAGGCCGTGCAGACCGCGTAACGGGCCTGCCCCATCACCGGGTCGCCGACCGGTCGGCTCAGTGTGTCAGCGTAGGTGGGCTGCGCCGCGTACCAGGCATCGTAGTCGTCCTGTTCCTGGACGATGACCTTGCCGCGCATGGCGAAGTGCCCGATGCCGCAGAGTTCTTCGCACAGCACCTCGAATTCGCCGGTTCTCGTGGGTTCCAGCCACAGGTAGGAGACGAGGCCCGGAACCAGGTCCATCTTCACCCTGAACTGGGTGACCGTGAAGTTGTGCAGTACGTCCTTGGCACGCAGGTTGAACTTGACGGGCTGGTCGATGGGCAGGTGCAGCTTGTTGCTCTCGATCAGCCGGTCGTCCTGGCCGTGGGGATCTTCCGCGTCCATGCCGAAGGGGTTGTCGCCCGTAATGAAGCGGGCCTCGACATTGCCGAACTCGCCGTCGTCGCCGGGCAGCCGGTAGCTC
>JAPOON010000910.1 GCA_026713405.1 Gammaproteobacteria bacterium | reverse complement strand
GTGAAAGCTGGACATGCGACGTTTCTCCGGCGAATCCGGTGCCGATTATTTCGGCGGCGGCGGTGAAAGTCCACGCATTGCTTCACTTGCGCCTGGTCGAGATGGCAGTTGCTTCGTCGGAGTCGGTCAAATTCCGCGAAACGCAGGTTCGTTCGGTGTTGATGTGCGGGAGCGAGTCGTCGGGGTTACCTCCGCAGCGCTATACTTGGGCCAAGGAGGAAACCGCGATGTCGCTCAACATTGAACCCACGGGCGCCACTCTTGGCGCGGTTGTCACCGGCATTCATCTCGGATCCCTGGACGATACCACCTGGCCCGTCATCGAGCGGGCTTTCCACGACCACGCCGTGCTGATCTTTCCGGGCCAGCACCTGACGGCCGACGAACAGTTCGCGTTCGCCGGGCGCTTCGGCGACATTGAAAACCTGGTGCCCGGACGCAACCTCAAGGTGGTGCCGCTCAGCAACCGCCGGGAGGACGGCATGCCGCTCTATGCGAAGGGGCATGGCGCCAGGATCCTGAAGGGCAACGAGGAGTGGCACACGGACAGTTCCTACATGCCGCTTTCCGCGAAGGCATCCGTACTGAGCGCGGTTGAGGTGGTGCCGGGTACAGCCAGGACGGGGTGGGCCGACATGCGCGCGGCCTACGATGCCCTCGACGACGGGACGCGAGACCGCATCTCGAACCTGTGCGCCTATCACTCCCTGTTCTACTCCCAGGGCCGCATCGGCCACCAGCCCGAGGTCGGCGCCGGCTACGGTTTCTATGCGGGTGAGAAGCCCATGCGGCCGCTGGTAAAGGTGCATGCGGCAACCGGCCGCCCGGCACTCTATATCGGCCGCCACGCCTACGGTATCCCGGGCCTTTCCGAAGAGGAATCGGAGCGCCTGCTGACGGGCCTGGCGGATTTCGCCTGTCGGCCACCGCGCACTTACGAGCACGAGTGGCAGGTGGGGGATACGGCGATCTGGGACAACCGCTGCGTGATGCACCGGGCGCGGCCCTGCGACCCGAAGCTGCCACGGGTGCTGGTACACACGAGGGTGGCCGGCGATCCAGCCACGGAACTCGCGCCGGGAATGACGCCGCAGCAATAGTTCTTCAGGCGATACCGGATTCCCGGCTTGCAGGGAACAGATTCTCCATTCGTTTCTTTCGCTTCTATGGGACAACCGCCAGTACCGGGCAGCGAGATCGCATGCGGGGCTTCCCTTTCGGCGCGCCAGCCACGACATCCTGCTTGTGCCAGAGGGTGTGGGGCGAGTTCTAGCCCGACTTCCGCAACTCAGCGCCAAAACACGCGCAACTCTTTGTTTTTTGGTTCACGAGGACAAAAGGTCGGCACTACGAGGTGCCGCTTGGGAAGGGCGTCGGGATTCGTCCAGGTTGAGATTCCCGGTAACGGCTGCTCCGACAAACGCCGTTTGAGTTGATCCAGCGGCAGTTTGTGATCCGTGCTTGGCTGCGTGTAGCGTGGCAAGGTCGGGTGCCGCCCGTCAGCGCCCGGGCCTTGGCGGTAGCGGCAGGTTCGGCAAGCCGGTGCAGGCCTTGGCAAGGTACTCGCTGCCGCGGATGAATTCTCCGAGGTGGTTCAGCAGCCGGCCGAGCTCGCCGTAAACTGCGGCGGACGATTCGAGCCGCAGGCTGGCTTCCAGGTATTCCCGCGCTTTCGACCAGGCGCCGTTCATCATGGCGATGCGGCCAAGCGCGAGCAGCAGCGCGGCATCGTTGGGACGGTCGGCCAGCCAGCCTTCCGCCGCAGCCATCTGCCGCCGTGAATCCGGCGTCGGGATGCGCCCGTACAGGTTGATCAGCCGCTCGTCCCAATTCCTGTCGAGCGCCTTGCGCACGTCCCGTTCGGCGGTGGCAGGTTCACCCGTATCGACCAGGCGCCTCGCCCGGGCAGCGATAAGCTCCGGGTCGCGCCTGAGTTCCTTGGGAACGTTCTGCCAGGTCTCGGCGAAGTCCGCCGCGTTCAGCCGCTGCGACCAGGCCCGACGCTCCAGGGCCTGAAGCGTCTCGCCGTCGACCGCCCTGGACCTGTGCAGGTCGGGAAGCAGTTCGATGACGGCCTGCCAGTCTCCGAGGCGTTCGTGGCACTGCCCCAGCATGTCCAGCATGAACGGGTGCCTCGGCGTCATCTCGCGGACTTCGAGGAGCGTGGCCCGGCAGTCCCGCCAAAGACCTTCATCGAACAGGAGCCGCGCCCGGGTGAGGAGTACGGCGGCGCGGGCGCCGGGCGTCGTCGCGTCGGCCCGGTCGAGCAACTCGTCACGGCCTTGGGCATCGCCGGACTCATGGGCGGCCTGCGCGGCCTGAAGATAGTTGACCAGCGGCATGGTGGCGCTCTGTCCCGCTTCGGTGAGCATGCGCCTCGCTTCATCCCACTGGCCTTCCGCCAGCAGCAGCAACCCGCGCACGGTCTGCTTGTCGGCACTGCGCTGACCCCGCTCTTTGCGCCAGGTGCCGAGGAGGCTCCTGCCACGAAGGAGGCGCGCGGTGAGGAAGACGATGATCCGGATTACGAAGTAGGCGATGAACAGCAGAACCAGCGCGAACCAGAGGCTGGTTTCCAGCGCCCGGCCGGCATAGGAGACCAGCACGTAGCCGGGGTCCCT
>JAPOON010000909.1 GCA_026713405.1 Gammaproteobacteria bacterium | reverse complement strand
GCAGAATGGCGAGCGGGTGGAGAAGACGGAGTGGCATCGGATCGTGACTTACCAGCCTGGTCTCGTGGACATGTTGGAAAAGCACGCGAAGAAGGGGCGGTTGATTTATGTATCAGGCACGCTGCGAAGCAGGTCTTGGCGGAAGGAGGGCGAGGACTCGGATCGTTCGGCGACGGAGATCTTGCTGGTTCCGCAGAGCAAGGTCCTGTTTTTGGACAGGCTCGATGACAGGTCTTCGGAGGCTGGCAATGGGGTCGAGACCGCAGGGGAGCGTACGGGCGAAGCTTCCGCGGGAGCGGAAGGGACCGCTGCGGCGTGATCGATGACATGACAGTGTAGTCCTCCCTGAAACTGGGGCCGTGCCCGGGCGCGGCCCTTTTTTCAGTTGGGTTAGGGCAGTGGATGAGTAGGGCGGTATGCGTCGGCTACATGGCGGGAAGGAAAACTCGGCGCCGATCGCGGTCGAGCATGTGCAGACCGGTGGGGTTCTTGTGCTCTTGCTGTGTGGCCAGTGCATGGCGGGAAGCATAACAATCGGTTGCTAGCAGGGTTGAACTACGGTCGCATGGGCGCGCAGGTGTTCATTGACAAGGCAGAGCAAGTGGTGACGGCTCTGGCCGGCACGACCGGGGAGCAAGAGATAGGGATCGAGGCGGCTGAGCCGTGGATGGAGCCGATGAAGATCATCGGGCTGCCGGCGGAGAAATGGCAGGTGTGAAAATCGGTTGAGGGGTGAATTGAATGTCCTTGTTGCGGTTGTAATGGGAGAGAAGCATTTCAAGCCTCGCTGCCTCTCGCTCGACCTGGAGGTCGGCAAGGAGGATGGCCGCATCCACGCCTTCGGGGCGGTGCGCGGCGAAACAGGTCACGGATACTACGGCGGTGGATCGGCATCGCAACTGACGAGGCTCGAGGCGCTGGCCGATGGCGCCACCTTTCTCCTCGGCCACAACCTGATCGAATTCGACCTGCCGTACCTCAGGGCGGCGAAGTTCGATCTGCGCTTGCTCGACCTTGCGGTAATCGACACGCTGCGGCTCAGTCCGCTCGCCTTTCCACGCAACCCCTATCATCGCCTGGTCAAGCACTATCAGGACGGGGCGCTGGTGCGCGGGCGCATCAACGACCCCGAGCTGGACGCCCGCCTTGCGCTGAGGGTCTTCGGTGAGCAGCGGGAGGCGTTGAGCAAAGCCGCGCCCGACCTGCTGACGGCCTGGCACTGGCTGACGACGCCAGATTCGGACGGCGTGGATCGCGCCCTCGATGATTGCTTCTCGGACCTTCGCGGCGCTCCCCGGCCAGCCGATGCCGAGGCCCAAGTGGCGATCAGGCACCGGCTGAAGGGCGCCGCCTGCACGACTCACACCCGAGAGTTGCTGACCGGCACGGTGACGGACGGCTGGGCGCTGGCTTACGCGTTGGCTTGGCTCTCTGTCGTCGGTGGTGATTCGGTCATGCCGCCCTGGGTGCGCCACCAGTTCCCCGAGGCCGGACGCCTCGTGCGTCGGCTCAGGGATACCGCCTGCACCGACCCCGCCTGCGGCTGGTGTCGGGAGCGGCACGACGCCCGCAAGGAATTGAAAAATTGGTTCGGCTTCGACTGTTTCCGTCCGGAGCCGGTTGACACTGACGGACGGCCCATGCAGCAGGCCGTCGTAGAAGAGGCGATGGCCGGCAGGCATGGGCGCGGCATCCTGCCGACCGGCACAGGCAAATCGCTCTGCTACCAGATTCCGGCGCTCTCCCGCTATTACAAGACCGGCGCGTTGACGGTGGTGATCTCCCCACTCGTCGCTCTGATGGCGGACCAGGTGACGGGGCTGGAGAGGCATGGGATCGAGTGCTGCGTGACCGTGAACGGGATGCTCTCCATGCCCGAACGGGCCGAGGCATTGGAACGCGTCCGCCTGGGCAGTGCGGGCATCCTCCTCATCGCGCCCGAGCAGCTCCGCAGCCGCT
>JAPOON010000908.1 GCA_026713405.1 Gammaproteobacteria bacterium | reverse complement strand
TCCTGTTCCAGGTGCGTGAAATACGCGTGCACCTTCCCGGTGCCGGGCGCCGATTCGGCCTGGCTCCGAAGCCACCGTCCAAGGGCTTCCCGGTCGGGGACCGGACAGGCGCCGGGGAGCGACACCGAAAGGAACTCTACCCTGCGACGCTCGAGTTCCGTGTGGCGGGCGTACGTGAGCCGATTGATGTCGTGCAGAGATCGATGAATGGCCGCGAGTCTGGGCCGATTTGAGGTTCGCTTCGCCGTGCGCTCCATGGTGCGGATCTTATCCATCGTATCCGCTGGATCGTCCCCCGCAGACAGTGTCCATTTCACTCGATTTTCGCAGTACGCGCCCATCACCGCGCGGCCAATGTCCTGAAGGGCCGTCATGCTGGCAGTCAAAGCGTAGTAGTCACTCCCCATCTTGTCCATCGAGTAACGGTCGACGATTGCGCCATAGGCGTTTTTCCAATTGAACCCGACCGGCAGTTCCGAGCCGCCGGATTCCGAACGCTGTTCCGACACACCGCAGGCGATCGCCCGCACAAGGCGGCGGTGGGCATCCTGCAACCGCTGTGCCTGATCCGCATTATCCGGACTCGGCAGGCTCCCCATGAGTTCCCGGGAAACCATCCAGGGATCGCACCCACCGGGGAGTGCCTCCGCCAGTCGCGTGAAATACAAGCGCTCAACATCGGTGGTGGCCGCGCTGGCCTGGGTCCGCAGCCATCGTTCAAGGGATTCCCGGTCGGGGACCGGAGTGGCGCGGCGGGATGACGCCGACCGGAACTCGGCGCGGCGAGCGCTGAGTTCCGTGAACTTGGCGCGAGTGAGCCGGTCGAGGTCGCCCAGAGATCGCCGGATGGCTTCGAGCCTGGACTGGCGGCTCGAGGCGCGCGCGGCCGCGTGCCGCATGCCGCGGAGTTTCGCGACGGCAACCATCGGATCGGACGGTGGTAACTGTCTGCGTTTCGGTCGATGTTTGAAGTACGCGTCCATAGCTGCCTGGCCAACCTCGCGAAGGGCCGCAGCGCTGGCCGTCTCCGCATAGCGATCCACCCCTATCAGGTCAGCCTCGTGGCAGGCCTTGAGTGCGCCATAGGTAGTTCGCCATTTGAAACCTCTCGACAGTTCCGGTTCCTGCCTGCCTCCCTGCGGAACCGGAGGAACGGATGATTCACCGGTCGGCAACAGGGACGCCCCGGGCCGCCGCCCGAGTTCCCCTGCGATATGCGGTTGAATCCTGCACCCCGCCCGACCAACCGGACCGCCGGGGCTTTCGCCGACCCCGGCGGTAGCCCGGGTGGCTTGCGGTGCCGTCCGGGAAGGAGAGGCCCCGGCTGCCGGCACCTCGGCAACCTGCCTGCCGCGAAAGGCCGCTTGCCCGGATTCCGGGGCGGTGCCGGGCGTGCTCCGACGGCGTCTCGCGTCACCCGCCGCCTGCGTCCGTTCCGGGGGATCCATATTCGTTCTCCAGCTAGATTTTGCGTTCGATTGGAATGTCTCGAGGCGGCGCCGCTGCGGTTCGCCTCCACACCCAAGGGTCTGACAAGCTCAAGCGCGCACGGTTCCCGAGCCCCCGCCGCACCAACTCGTGAACGAGTGCGGCTACAATGCGGCCAATTCCGGACAAGAGGCTCCCATGTCAGCCCCGAACCTGCGCGCCGTTCTGGCGGCGATGCTCGTGTTGCTAGCCGCGTGTACCGAAGAGCCCGCCCCCGAGGCGCGCTTCGGCGACGTGACCGAGGCGCGCGTTCTTGATGAGGCCAGCACCGGCGAGAACTGGCTGGTCAACGGCGGGCGCTTCAGCGGCGAGCACTTCAGCCCCCTGGACCAGGTCACCGCGGCCAACGTCGAGCAACTCGAACTGGCCTGGTACGCCGACATCCCCAGCTTCACCTTCGCGCTGGAGCCCATCGTCGTGGACGGCGTCGTCTTCCTGAGCGGCTCGCTCAGCCAGGTGTTCGCCCTCGATGCGGCGAGCGGCGCGATGTTGTGGCAGTTAAATCCCGACGTTCCGCTGGACATGAGTCTCGGAAACTCCTATGGCGCGCGATTCAGCCGCGGCGTCGCGGTGTGGGAGGGGCGCATCTTCGTCGGCAGCGGGGATTGCATGCTGATCGCCATCGATGCCGCCACGGCCACGGAGCTCTGGAAGTCGCCCATCTGCGATACGCGCGAAGGCGTCGGCGCGCACATCCGTTCGGCGCCGCGGGCCGGGGGCGGCATGGTCTTCGCCGGCTACTCCGGCTCCACCAGCGCCAGGGGTTCGCTGGCGGCGTTCGATGCCGAGACCGGCGAGGAAGTGTGGCGCTTCTGGACGGTTCCGGGCGACCCGGCAAAGGGCTTCGAGACACCGGAACTCGAACTCGCCTCCGCCACCTGGACCAACGGCTGGTCCGAGATGGGCGGAGGTTCGGTGTGGGAGGGAATCCGCTACGACCCCGTTACCGGCAGCGTGTTCTTCGGCACCTCGGCCCCCGGACCGGGGAATCCCGCCGTGCGCGGTCCGGGCGATGCGCTTTTCGCGAACAGCATCATTGCGGTGGACGCGAAGACCGGCAAGTACAAGTGGCATTACCAGCCCGTGCCCGAGGACGCCTGGGACTACGACGCCGCCCCGCCGCTCATCGTGACGGACCTCCTGTTCCCGGCCGGCCCGGGGGAGGCCGGCCCCGGCACGGAACAGCGGCGCCGTGTCGTATTGTCGGCGCCCAAGAACGGCTTCTTCTACGTGCTCGATGCCCAAACCGGCGAACTGCTGGCCGCGGACCCCATCGTCGAAGTGAACTGGGCGACGCACATCGACATGGAAACGGGGCGCCCCGTGGAACGCGCGGAAGCGCGCTACTACCAGGGCGAGAACGCGGGGCAGCCGGTTCTGGTCAAGCCCTCGCCGGGCGGCAGCCACACCTGGCATCCCATGAGCTTCAGCCCGCTCACCGGGCTGGTCTACATACCCGCAACGGACCTGGCCGCGACCTTCCTGGCGCTGGCGCCTTCGGGGGAGGAGGCGGGCGTCACCGACCGCGCCGGCTGGACATTCGAATTCGTGCCCAACGCCTGGGCGGATGAGGAACTCCCGGCCGACAGCGGTCAACTCCTGGCCTGGGACCCGGTGCAGCGCGAGGCGCGCTGGACCGTGGCGCAGCCGGTGCCCTACAACGGCGGCGTGCTCTCCACCGCGGGCAACCTGGTGTTCCAGGGAACGGCGGGCGGCGACTTCAACGCCTACCGGGCGGATACGGGAGAACGCCTGTGGACACGCAAGACCGGAACCCCGATCCTGTCGCCCCCGGTCACCTACCGGCTCGGCACGGAGCAGTACCTGCTGGCCGCCGCGGGTGTCGGCGGCGGCAACGGCGTAACCATCGCACCGTACATTTCGACCCCGGATGCCCAGGGGCCCGCGCGGGTATTCGCCTTCAAGCTGGGCGGCGAGGCACAGATGCCGGCACTGCGCGATTTCACCCCCGTGCCGATACCGCCGGAACAGGCCGCGAGCCGGGAGCAGATCGAGCACGGCGAGTCGATCTGGCGCGCCGTCGCCTGCGAGTACTGCCACGGGGTATCGGTGGTGGGCGTCGGGCGCCAGATGGAAGACGCCGACGGCCGGCGCGTGCCCGGGGCGATCCCGGACCTGCGCTACATGGCGGCCGAGACGCACGCACAGTGGAACGCCATCGTGCTCGCCGGCAGCCGCAAGCACCTCGGCATGCCCGCCTACCACGAAGCCATGAGCGTCGAGGACGCCAGCGCCGTGCACGCCTTTGTGGTCGAGCAGTCCTGGAAGCTCTATCAGAAGTCGCTGACCAACTCGCTCACCACCCCAGACTAGAATCCTTGATTAGCCTCGGCGTGGACAGATGAGTTGCACTTTCGAATTTCCTCTCCAAGTAGCGGAGCAACCATGACTAACGACGCGTCAAGCAACGCCCGCCCCCCTACGCCCCTCTGGCAGCGCGCGCTGCTCTGGCTGATCACGATCCTGT
>JAPOON010000907.1 GCA_026713405.1 Gammaproteobacteria bacterium | reverse complement strand
CCCGGCACCGCCGCGCCCGTGGCTGGCCCTGCTGCGTCTTTCAGCGACCGGCCTTGCTTTGCTTGCGATCGCACTGGTGGTTGCCGGGTGGTCCGCCAGGCTGCGCGGCGGGACGCCCGGGCCATCGCCGGACACTTCGACCCGCCTCGACGCCGCAACGGAAGCCTCCACCCAGTTCCTTCTGGTCGGCAATCTGCGCAACCAGTTGAGCCTGACGGGTTCCGAACGCAGGAGGACAGCCGGGCAGGCGCTTGCCGTCGCCCGGCAGGTCGGCGAGATATACGGGTGCCGGAGCACGCACCTGCCGGGTACGGGCCTACTCATGACACTTGCGGCACAGGAAGACAACGACTCCGCGTTCGAGGCGGTTTGCGCCGCCTTTCTTGTCGCCCGGCTCCTGGCCGGCGATGCCGCTACCGACAACTACCGGTTCGGCCTGCACGTTGTTGAACTACAGTCGGGCGAGTCTCCGTCGGACCCCCCCGCCGCGCTGGAAGATGCCGCCTTGCTGGCCGCCATGGGCAAGTCCGGCGCCATCGTGGCGAGCGAGTCGTTTTTCGCCTACGTTGCCGAGCCCGGCCGCCTTGCAGCGGAAACGTTTTCGCACCCCATGCTGGAGCAGTTGCACGCCACCGACGAACAGAGTTGTCTGATTACCGGTCTTGTCGGGGACCACCGCGCTCTGCTCGAGCGACAGGCCAGCCACCTGGCCGGCGACCGAGGGTCGGACTGAACCCAGCCCGCGAGTTCTCCTAAGGCCGGGCCATCCACTCGTCCATCAGCATGTGCAGGTGCCGGGGCTTGGTTTCGTTGTAGTCCGCAAACTGCACGTATTCCCTGGCCGTGGCATGCAGGCCCTCCTGCACGTAGGGCAGGTTGCGGGTGTCCTGGTTGAACACCTTCGCCAGCATTCCCAGTTCCGGCGCCTCCATCCAGTCGTCGTCGGCGCTGAGCCAGTGGATCTCCCTGACCGGTTCGTACTCGCCGTTCTCCGGAATGGGTGACAGGAAAATGCACTCCATGATGCACTCGTCGGGATTCCTGCCATACGGGCGGAACCGGTAGTTGATGCTGTTGAACGAACCCCAGGGGTGGAAGTTGGGGAACAGGGTGAAGAACACCGACGAGAACTCGACATCGGGAATCTTGTCGGCAATGGATGGAATCACGTCCTTGAGCATCTGCCGCTGCATGTCGGCAAAGGCGACGCGCGGGTGGGTCGGCGCCGAGCGGTCGCTCTTGGCCGCGCGTTCGGCGATGGCACGTTCCAGGTCCGAGGGCGGGAGCTGACGCCCGCCAACCCAGTTGCACAGGTGCGGGTTCGCATCGCCCAGTTCGCCCTCCACCGGCTCGGCATTGGCGGTGAACAGCCCCCACTTGCCCTTCGGCGTCGTCACGCGCACCAGGCCGTCGTCGGTCGCCTCGTAGACCCAGCCGTTCAGCGGGTGACGCAGCCGCGGCTTTCCGTCGCTGGGCATTTCGCCCCAGTCGGGCATGCCCTCGCTTTCCAGTGCACCGCACCGTATGGCGCGGGAGTAGTTGCCGAACACGTCGTACTTGGTGTCGACGTCGTGCACGCCGCCGAGCAGAATCTGCGGGTGGGTGGCGATGACGTGGTAGGACTCCATGAACGCCTCGGAGGCCACCTTCCAGTTGCAGCGGATGATCTTGGCCACGTGGGCGGACTTGTAGCGCCGCTCGTAGGGCAGCAGCTCGAAGTGGCTCGACAGGTCGCCCTGGAAATCCTCCAGGGGTTCGCGGTCGGGGTCGGGGTTGATGAAGATGTAGCGTCCCCAGCGGCCCGTCTTTACTTCCGGCAGGGACTGCTCGCTGTGCTTCAGGCCCGGATAGTCCCATTGGCAGGGAACCTGGCGCAGCGTGCCGTCGATATTCCAGGTCCAGCCGTGGAAGGGGCAACGCAATTCCGTGGCGCACCGCCCGCGGTTCTCGCGCAGCTTGCGGCCCCGGTGCAGGCAGGCGTTGTAGTACGCCTTGAACTCGTCCTGCCCGGTGCGCACCACCAGGAAGGACAGGTCGGGGCTGTCATACGGTACGTAGTCGCCGACATGCGGCATGTCGTCTTCGTGACAGGCCATTTGCCAGGCGCGCTTCCAGATCTTCTCGACCTCGAGATCGAAGAACTCCTGCGAGGTGTATTGCTTGACCGGCACATGGGTGGGCCCGGGCCCGATCGGGCAGTCGCGCCGGTAGGAATCCTGTATCGGGCGGGTCTCCTCGTCGAGCAGCTTGTGGTAAGCCTCGTCGATGGTGCGCACGGGGATCATGGCTGGTTTGTTCACGAATCAACTCCTCAATCTTCGGTTGCGCTTCCGGGACCTCGATGCAGCTGTGCAGCTACGAGGCCTGGCTCTGAACTGGTGCTGATTCCCCCACGGACCCCAACAACCGGCCAGCAAATCCCGGCAAACGGCGTGCAGCGAATATAGCGCGATGGCGCCGTCATGCAAAACACCGCATGCTGGCCGCGCTTGCAGCGGGACTCAACTATCGGTTCGACAACAGGAGGAGTGCATGCTGACCGGAAGTTGCCTGTGCGG
This sequence comes from Gammaproteobacteria bacterium, assembly GCA_026713405.1. Next base: position 244 of record JAPOON010000907.1, on the reverse strand, counting down.
TGACATCGCCTTCGAAATCGATGGGACCGTAGATATGATGGGACATTGCCACTGCTCGATGTGCCGCAAGTTTCACGGCGGCGCTTTCGCCACCCACGCTACGGCATCGCCGGACCGGTTCAGATGGGTGAGGGGTGCGGAGCGAATCCGTACCTACCACTCTTCGTCCGAGGGCTACCGGTTGTTCTGTCCCCGTTGCGGCTCCGCCGTGCCGATGAGTGGAGAGGACCTGCCGTTCACCCTG
>JAPOON010000906.1 GCA_026713405.1 Gammaproteobacteria bacterium | reverse complement strand
TTCTTGCCGAACAAGGTGCCCTGAGGGCCCTTCAGCACCTCGATGCGCTCGAGGTCGAGAAAGTCGGAGACGGCGACGAGCCCCGATCTGCTGCGATACACCCCGTCCACAAAAGTTGCCACTGCCGGGTCGAAGCCCATGTTGAACACCGAGGTTCCCAACCCGCGCAAGGCGAAGGCCGTGCCCTGGCTTGGCGGGTCTACCGCGCTCACCTGCAGTGCCGGAACTGCCGCCTGCAGATCGTAGATATCGTTAACGAGGTTGTTCCGCAACGCCTGTTCGGTAACCGTCGAGATGGCGATGGGCACCTTTTGCATCGACTCTCCGCGCTTCTGCGCGGTGACGATCACTTCCTCGAGAACAGCTTGCGCGTTTGTCTCTACAGACACCAGTAGCGCCAGTGCGAGCGCTGCGGTCGCTGCCTTGCGGCATGCTTTCGACATCTGCCTTACCCCCGATACGTGAATTGACGGACCATGACGACTGTCTTGAGGGTAGTCAAGACGGCGGCGCAAGACTTATTCGCCTGCGACGAAATACTATGCAATCGGGCAAACCGGCCTCATCGCAGAGGCCGTAGTGTCGTGTCACTCGTCGCCAGGAACGAGCCGGGAGGCTCGCTTCGCAACGGCGACCCGCCACCCCTGGCGGCCCGGTCAATCGAGCGCGGCCCTGCAGCAATCGGTGTAGGTATCGAGGTCGATATTCGAACCGCACAGGATGATGCCAACCTGTTTGCCTGCCAACTCATCGGCAAGTTGTACCAGCGCCGCCGTAGTGGCGGCGCAGGCTGGTTCCACGGCAAGCTTCAGGCCCCGGAAGATGAGCTGCATTGCCGCGACCATCTCGGCGTCGGAAACCAGGACGAGCCGGTCGAGATGAGCCCGGCAGAGCCCGTAGGGAATCGGCCCCGTCATCGGCGGCGCCAGGCTGTCGGCGATGGTGTCGGTTCTGCCGATGTTCTCGGCCTTACCCGATGCGAAGCTCCGGTGCATGCTGTCGGCGCCTGCCGGTTCCACGCCGATGACTCGGCAGCCGGGCTGCAGATGCCTGGTAATCGCCGACACGCCACCCGCAAGCCCGCCGCCGCCAATCGCCACAAACAGCACGTCGAGGTCGCCGGCCTGGGCGTGCAACTCGCTGCCGAGGGTGGCGGTTCCGAGGGCTGTCGCCAGGCCGTCGAACGGGTGGATGACGGCGCGGCCCTCTTCCACTGCAAGGCGGTCCATCATGGCAAAACCGCTCGGCCCATCGTCGGCGAACAGGAGTTCGGCGCCCAGGTCGCGGGCAAGTTCAACTCGGGCCGGATTGGCCGATTTCTGCATCACGACCTTGGCATGGGTGCCCGCGGCCCGTGCCGCGTAGGCCACCGCAATCGCGTGATTGCCCGCGCTCATGGCCGTCCCGCCGGCCTGAAGCTGCCCGTTGTCGAGGCGCAGGATGTTCGACAGCGCGCCACGCGCCTTGAAGGTGCCGGAACGCTGGAAAACCTCGAGTTTCGCCGTGACGCGGGTACCGCCCGGCAGCATCGACTGGAGTTCCGGGCCAGACCACTCCACGGCCGGTGTCCGCACAATGTGCGGGCCGATCAGTGCCGCTGTCGACGCGACGGCCTCCGGCGAGATCGCATTGTCGAGATCCACGGCGCTCGCAGATGATTCACTGCCGGGGGACATATCGGTCACCCTAGCCGGACCCAGGCCCGGCTAGCGCCCGCAGCGTCTGCTCGATCACCTGCACCGAGCGGTCCCACACGGCTTGCCGCCAGTCCGGGTCGGCCGGATGGTGCATCTCCAGCAAACGCTGCTTGATGCGCCGCCCCTCGACAGACTCCGCATCGCCGTGATGCGCAAGCCAGTGGTCCTCGAACAGCACCGGCAGGCTTTCCATCGGGGGATAGGTTCCAAACTCGAGAACGATGGACGCCAGCCCGGAGCCGGAGAACAGGTCGCGCAGTCCCTCGGTGGGGTGGCCGTGGGCACGGAAGAACTCCTCGTCTTCGGCGGGCGCCTGTTCGTTCGGCGCATCCACCCAGCGGCCATAAATGGAGCGGACCCGTTCCAGTTCCTCGCCGGTCTGCAGCGCCACGGCGGTGCCGTAGCCGTAGGGTCCGAGTCCGCTGTGGTATTCCACAACGCACACCTCCTCCGCCGTCCTGCGGAACGGCTGCAACAGCGAGTCCAGCAAGTTGCGTGACCAGGTAGCGCCATGCCCGCCGAAGCAGAAGCCGTCCGCGTGGCGATACTGTCCGCCCATGACGGCCGAGATGTGGCGGTAAATGCCGTGTTCCTGCAAATGACCGGCCAGAACGGCATCCGCCCGATCGCGTTCCGGTCCCCGCAACTGCGGGCAGCACAGCGCATCGTGCAATGCTTCGTAGGCGCCGTTCTCGGGAAGGGGAGCATCGAAGTCGAGAAAGTTCCTGGCCAGGTCCACATTGTCTTCGTTGTTCCTGCGCAGGTGCGCCGCACCCCAGCAATTCAACGCATGTACCAGCAGCACGGCCACATCGTCGCCGAGTTCGCGCCAGCGACCTTCGGCCAGAAAGCCGGACTGGCAGGCCGAGCCGCAGAGTGTTTCCACCCCGTGCGTACCCGAGATCAGCACCATCAGCCGGGGCGCCCGGGCACGGCCGATCAAGACGGTATCCGTGGTCAACTCCTGGCCGCGGGGGCCGGGTACGGGGTGCCGATGGCTCTCGACGGCGAGCCCCGCCCGGGCGCCGGATTCCCTGAACAGGGCACGGGCGGCGAAGTAGTCGTCGCGAAAGTATGCCGGTGCGCCCATGCTGTCAGCCGTCGATCTCGATGGGCGGTTTGGGGCGCCTGTCCCACTTGAGGCGAAACACGTCCGGGCGCGCATAGTGACCGGCGCCGTCCATGAACCATTTCGCCAGGGACGCCTCGCCGTAGTCGACCTCCGCGCAGACGATGGTCTCCTCATCGAATACCGGCCCTGCCAGATATTCGCCCATGGGCGAGACAATGGCCGAGCCCCCGTGCATGCGCCAGTGGTCGCCGTGTCCGCCAACGCCCGGCATGCCCGCCGGAATATCCCCCGGTTCCAGCACTTCCCGCGCGACCACCACAAAGCAGCCGTTCTCGAAGGCAAGCTGGCGCACCGATGCATCGATCACCCCATCGAGAAACGCGAACCCCGGCCAGCACGCGGCGTGCACCTGGCAATTCAGCGTACAGAGCGCATAGCGGGCCGGCGCCATCTGGTGCTCGAAACAGAGCAGGCCACCCAGGCGCCCGACACTGGTTGCATGGACCTCGAGGTCCGAACCGTCGCCACGCCCGTGCACCATGCGCTCGGTCTGGGTGGGAATCAACTTGCGGTGGCAGCCGAGCAACGAGCCGTCGTCGGCGATGAACAACTGGGCGTTGTACAGGGTGCCTCCTTCCCGGAGGTGTGCACCCATCACCAGGTTGCAGCCCTGTTCCTTCGCGGCCTGGCAGAGCAACGCCACCTCCGGCCCATCGACGCTGATTCCCGCATCGAAATACACGCTACGCCAGGCCTGGTAGACCTCGGATTGAATCTCGATGCCGGCGTAGTACGGGTACCCCTGCAGCCAGAGTTCCGGAAACACCACGAGCTTCGCGCCCTCTCCGGCCGCCCGGGCAATGGCCTCGCAGGCCTTTTCGGCGCCCGCCCGCGCATCGTGAACGACGGGCTTCCACTGTACGGCCGCGGCCAGGTATCGGTTCATTCGCCCTCCAGTGCGCTCTTATCGGCTGTGCCCGGGCGCTCGTCCTTGCGTTCCAGGCCCGCGGG
>JAPOON010000905.1 GCA_026713405.1 Gammaproteobacteria bacterium | reverse complement strand
TGGTGGTGCCGCGGATGATGGTGCGGTGCGAGGTGTGGAAGCCCACTTCATCGTCGCCCGCCCAGACGATCTCGTCGGCGATCAACTGTATGTCGGAGAACGCGCCGGTGGTGTGATAGGTGTCGGCCACGATCTTGGCGTCGCCGAGTTGCAGGCCGTAGTCGTCGTAGACCTGCGAGGTGTCGGAATAGGTGTCGCGGATGTACTCCACATCCCGGCCTTCCCAGATGCGGTAGGTGATGCGAACGATGTAGTCGATGATGTTGCGATAGGTCTCCTCGAACCCCCTGAGGGACTGCGGGGGCCCGTACTCGTCGGGGATGCGCACCTCGTCCGGTGTGCCCCGCCGGGTGTAATTCGCGAGGGAGACCGAGTGGTCGGCGGGCATGTGCCGCCTCGACAATGGTTCCGCAATGCGCCTGCCTGCACTGTAGATGGGTTTGTTCATGCAACCTGATCCGCTTCCGGACGACGATTCGTCTTCCGGATCGACGGCCTTTGTGACATCTGAAGTTTCGGGGCGAAGGCGAGTATGTCGCAAAATCCGGCCGCGGCAACGGGTTTATCGCCTCGACGTCAGCGATCGGCCCGGCGCGTGCAATTGAGGCGGGCCGGCAACGCTACCTCACGACGTCAGCCAAAAGTCCAAGTGCGTCGCACACAGGTTTGTCCGGCGCACTGAATTTGCCGGTGCGACGGCGGTCGAGACCGCACCCGGTTCGCCTGGCGCCGTCCGGTCTGTCTGACGTCCTGACGGCACCGGGTTTCCGGTCAGGGTTCACGCTGGCATAGTAGCAGGGACAAGTGGAGGCACGGCTCATCGACCCGGCAGAAGGTTCCAAACCCCAGCCCGAGCCCGGCGCGCAGGCGCCGGAACCCCGGCTCGTCTACCCCTGGTACGTGGTCGTCATCCTCATGCTCGCCATGGTGGTGTCGTTCATCGACCGCCAGGTGATCACCCTGCTCGTGCAGCCGATCCGGGCCGACCTCGGCATCAGCGACACGCAGATGAGCCTCCTGATGGGGTTCGCCTTCGCAATCTTCTACGTGACCATGGGCGTACCCATCGCCCGCCTTGCCGACCGTTACAGCCGGCGCACCATCATCGCCGCCGGCATCTTCCTGTGGAGCCTGGCCACCGCTGCCTGCGGCCTGGCCCGCAGCTTCGCCCAACTGTTCACGGCCCGGGTCTTCGTGGGCGTGGGGGAGGCCACCCTGACCCCCGCCGCCTATTCCATGATCGCCGACTACTTTCCGCCGGACCGCCTGGGCCGCGCCATCGGCGTCTACGCCACCGGGGTATTCATCGGCTCCGGCCTCGCCCTCGTGCTCGGCGGTGCGGCCATCCGCCTGATCACCGAGGCGGGGCCGATGGACCTGCCCCTGGTGGGCACGCTCGTTCCCTGGCAACTCACCTTCATCGTGGTGAGCATTCCGGGCCTGCTGATCGTGCTGCTGATGATGTTCACGGTGCGCGAACCGGTGCGCAGGAACCTGGCGGCAACCACCGAGAAGAACATCCCCATACGGGATATAGCACGGTTCATGTGGACCAACCGGGGTACCTTCGGCTCGATCTTTTTCGGCTATGCCGCAGGCGGCATGGCGTTCTACGGCTTCATGGGCTGGGTACCGGAATTCATCCGCCGCAGTTACGGGTGGGACATTTCCGATGCGGGGATCGTGTTCGGCGCGCAGCTCATGGTGCTGGGCACCCTGGGCACCTACGCCGGCGGCTGGTTCAGTGACTGGCTCACGGCCCGCGGCTACAAGGATGCCGCAATGCGTTCGCTGGCCGCGTTCTTCGCGCTGGCCATGCCGTTCATGGCCGTCGCACCCCTAATGCCGACAGCGGCGTGGGGCATTCCCGCGCTCGGCGTCGCCGTATTCTTCCTGTCGCTGCAACAGGCGCTGTCGCCCGTGGCGATCCAGCTCTTCACGCCCAACCAGACGCGCGCGCAGGTTGTGGCGGTGTATTTCGTGATCTCCGTGTTCTGTGCCATCGCGGGCGGGACGCTGTCGGTGGCGGTGGTGACCGACCATGTATTCCGGGACGAGAACGACCTGGGCTACTCCCTGTCCGTCGTCTGCGCGGTCACCATGACACTGGCCGCCATCAGCTTGGCGCTGGGCATAAAGCCCTATCGCAAGAGCCTTGAACGGGCGGCGGCCTGGAGCGAATCCGCACGGTAGCGTTCGCCAACCTGTGTGGCGCAGTTGCTGGGGTATACTCGATGATCGACGTTTGGCGCCGACTCGCGCCGGGGAGTGATGCATGGGATTTCAGGGTCCGACCGACGACAGGCTTGCCATCCATGAACTGGTGATGAGCTACGGCGATGCGGTCACCAGAAAGGATGCGGAAGACTGGGGCATGACCTGGGCGGAACAGGCAACCTGGCGCGTTCCCGCCTTTCCGGGCCTGGAACTCACAGAAGGCCGCGAGGCAATCGTGGCGAACTGGTGCGCGGCCATGGAGGGCTTCAAGCAAATCGTCTTCACCGCCACCCTGGGCGCACTTTCCGTGGATGGCGACCGTGCCAGCGGGCGCACATTCACACTGGAACTCGGAACCGACCTGGAGGACAACCAGACGCTGACGGCCGGGCGCTACGACGATGAGTACATCAAGCAGGATGGCCGCTGGTATTTCCTCAACCGGACATTCACCACCCTGCACAGCGCCTGACGAGCCCTCACCGGGTCCTGCCGTGGCTACAGTTCGGCCACCCGGCGATATCCGGTTCGCATGGAGCGATTTCCTGCCGATGTGGTTTTTCCGGGCACCGGTATTCCCTGCACGCCCGCATCCCGGGCGGCCGGCTTCGGGACGCGCAAGGAACAATCTCTCGCCGGTATGGGTCTCCCGCGGCGACCCGGCGATTGCACCCTACATACGCACGCTCACCTCGAACGCAATCGTGCGCGGCAGTTTGAAGAACGCGTAGCGGTCGGATTGAAACGCCCGATCCGTGCCGGTGTTGCCGCCGGTGGATGGCGTGTCCGCCGCGCTCGTCAGTATGTATTCGTCGGTCAGGTTCCGGCCAATCACCGCCACTGCCCAGCGGCCGTCGGCAGAGCCGAGGCGCACGGAGGCATCGATCAGCGCGTAGCTGTCCTGTACGGCGTTGGTGATGTATTCGCTCAAGGTGTATTTGTCGAGCACCTTCAGGTTGCCGGAAAGGCCGAGTTCCAGATTGCTGCCCACCGGGCGCCGGTAGTTGAAACCGAGATTGCCGCGCCATTTCGGGGCGAGTGCCCGCGGTTCTCCCGAAAGGTCCTGGTCCTTGAGGGCGCCGGTGCCGATATCGCAGCCGTCCGCGAAAGACTGGCCGCCGTAACAGGGAGCGAGGAATTCCTTGTAGGTCGCGTCGTTGTACGCCAGGGCGGCGGACAGGGTAAGGCCCTCGACCTGCGTTGCCCAGTTGACCTGCAATTCGCCGCCGGTGGTTTCCGCGGCGCCCGCATTCAGCGTTCTGTACGCGAAGGTGGTGGCATTGAAGAAGTTCAGCTGCAGGTTCTTGAACTTGTAGAAATACACGTCGAAGTCCACGCTCAGCGCACCGTCCAGGAAGACACCCTTGATACCGCCCTCGACTCCGTCGACTTCCTCCGGTTCGTAGGTGATGTCGGCGACCGGGTCGGCGTTCAGTGTGCTGTCGATACTGCCGTTGTCGAAGCCGCCGGACTTCCAGCCCTGCTTGTAGGCCGCGTAGTAGGTGATGGTGTCGGTGGGCTGATAGCGTACGGTCAGTTCCGCCACGATGTCGTCGTATGACTTGTCGCTGGCCAGTACCCGGTCCTGCACGAACAGGAAGGAGAAGGCCGGGTTGACGTAGGGCTGGGTGAACTCGGAGTCCTTGTTCTCCCAGATGTAGCGGGCGCCGCCGGTCACCTGGAGGGTGTCCGACACGTCCCAGATCAGTTCGCCGTAACCGGACACGGTTTCACCCTTCGTAAAGGACACCTTGTCGTAAGCGATAAACCGGTTCGTCGGGTCGGCCGCGGAGTTTTCCGCGCCGGCGAAAATCACTTCCTGCCGAAAGTCCCTGTCGGTGCTCTGATAGTAGAAGCCCAGCACGCCGTTCAGGGCGGAGTCGAACGTGGTCGCGGTTCTCGACTCGAATGAGAAGTTCTCGAACTGGTTGTATTCGCTGGCGAAAACCGCCGTGCTGGCGCCGCCGTCGGCATCGATCACCCAGCCCACTTTCTGCGAGTGATAGTTGAGAATGTTGCGGATCAGGAAGCTGTCCAACTCGGTCTCCACATCGGCGGTGAAGATCCAGGACTCGTAGGCTTCGCCGAGGTCGCCGCCGAAACGGTTGAGGTCCGGCGTGGTGGCGGCCACCGAGGGCGGAATGGGGTTGAGGCCCCGGGAACGGTCCTGCAGGCATTCTCCGCCGAGCGGGTTGGCCACCGGCATCAGGAACCCGGGGTTGTCGGGATCGGGCACGTTGGTGTGCGGCGTTCCGCCCAGGGTGGAGCAGTCGTACTGTTCGGACAGGTTGGTGGAGTTGTGCTCGAAGTCCGTGTAGGTGCCCTTCAGCTTCAACGTCGTGCGGTCGCCAAGTTGGCCCATCAGCGTGAGGCGTGCGGACAGAACCTCTTCGCCCGGCATCCAGGTGTCCGAGGCGCCGCCGTTCGCCTGGGGGGTGGGCGTGAAGCCGCTGGCTGCGTCGAAGGTGGTGTAGGTGGTGGGTTCGGCTATGTTCTTCAGGTACCCGTCACTCATCTTCGAGGCCTGAACAGCCGCGCGCACGCCCCAGTTGTCGCCCAGCGGGGTGGAAAAAACCCCTTCACCGGTGGTTGTCTGTGTCTCGATCTCGTAGGCGATGCGGCCGAAGGCTTCCAGCTCCGACCCCGGATCGTTGGTGGTAACGACCACGGCGCCCGCGGAGGCGTTCTTGCCGAAATAGAGCGCCTGCGGCCCCTTGAGGATAGCCACCTGCTTGGCGTCGAACAGGCCTTCATTGATGCTGCGACCCTGCGGGAAGTAAACGCCGTCGAGGATCAGGGCAACCGACTGCTCGATGCCAAGGCTGCCCGGACTCGATGAAATACCGCGGATGGCGATCTGCGCGCCGCTGCCGCTGCTGATTCGTGCAATCTCGATGGTGCCCAGGCTCGCCGCAAGGTCCTCGAGGTCGCGGATGGCGAAGCGCTGCAGTTGTTCCTCGTTGTAGGCGCTGATCGCCACCGGCACGTCGCGCACCGATTCGTCCACCGCCCGGGCCGTTACCACGATCTCCTCGACTTCCGCCGCAAGGGCACATGCGGAAATCCCGGCGGCAAGGGCGCCCGCCAACAATTTCGCTGCACAAGTGGTCATCCTGGAAGATCGTCTGCTTCCCGTCATGGTTCTGTTTTCCTTGAGTCTCGCGACCCCACTACCCGGGGCCATGGGTCACTGATGATTAGTAGATGTATCGATCGATGAAATTGTGGAACTGCTGGACCCGGTTTTCCTGGCCCGAGAGGTAGGCGCCCTTGAAGCCCCGCGACTGAAAGCCCAGTTGCTGGCCCGTGGCGCGTTCCAGGTCCTGGTCCGCCACTTCGCTGAGCGTCTCTTCGCCGTACTTGACCACGCGTTTGGGCACCTCCACCCACGGAACCATGCCCTCCGGGGCCGGCACAAGGTCGGCATCGTTGGGCTTCAGCGCCATGTGCCAGTGCTCGTAGATGCACTTGTTCGGGTCGGTGGCGTGGGGCTCGCAGCGCTGCAGCGAGAACACTTCCGCCAGCACGGTGATGGAGGTTCCCGGGAACAAGTTGCAGTGAAAGGCGTCCGTGAGCCAGGCGTCCGGCAGGTTCTTGAAATGCAGGAATCCCTTGGCGGGGCCCAGCTTGCGCTTCTGCACCTGCAGGGCGTGGCGCACCGCATGCGCGCGGCCGACGAAATCCGCCGGGTCCAGGCCCCAGGTCTGCAGATCGCCTTCGAGTTTGGCGTTCATGTCGAAAGGCGCATCGGTGCGCAGCGAGGGCAGCGAGCCTTTCATCTTCATGAGATTGTGCCCGGTCTCGTACAGCTCGAAATCGGTATTCTTGTAGTCGTCGTCGTAGTAGTCGCCGATCTGCGGGTGGGTGGTCGGCAGATGGTAGCTTTCGCAGAAGTTGTCGTGCAGCGCCTTCCAGTTGAAATCCACCTCGCAGACCTTGTAGTACACGCGCTTGGCGGCACCCATGTTGTGCAGGTCGTAGTAGGTCTTCAGTTCGCCCATGAACTCGCCGAGTGGCGCGCAGTTCTCATCCATGTTGTACCAGATGAACCCGGCCCAGACTTCGCAGGGGATTTCCGACAGAGTCACCTTGCCGCAGGGGTTGCCCTGGGGGAAGTCGTCCGGGTCCTGCACGTGGATGAGCGAACCCCCATGATCGAAAGTCCAGCCGTGATAGGTGCAGGTAAACCGCTCCAGCGACCCTTCCTCCACGTACACCAGCCGGTTGCCCCGGTGCGGGCAGACGTTGTGGAAGGCCCGGACGGATCCGTCGCCCTGGCGCACCATCAGAATCGATTCCCGGCCCAGCGCATGGGTGACGAAGTCGCCCGCTTCCGGAATTTCGTTGGCCCAACCGCCGATATTCCAGACACGGGGCCACAGCCTCTCCATTTCCAGCGCCATGAATTCCGGTGAGGTGTAGCGGTCGCCCGTTATGTTGGTGTCGCCCGCGTACACCCGGTTCGCCGAACCGGAAACGAACCTGGCGCGTTCATCCTTCACCGCCACATTCATAATGCGCCCCCTTCTACCCAAGCAAGCGGCCATTCTGACTTGCAAAGCGACCAAATTCAATTTGTGGAGGTGGTAGCAAATTCGCCGGGCCTGGGCGCCTGTCACCAAGCTGGCCTAGGAGCCTGCGCCGTAGGAAGTCGCGAAAGCGAAAATTCGCTGTCGCCGCGCCCTTGGCCGATCGATTGAGGAGAATATCGACCCATATTTGACGAAATCGAGCGGTCAAGGGCGTGGATGAGAGCGGATTTGCAGCCGTGAATTCCT
>JAPOON010000904.1 GCA_026713405.1 Gammaproteobacteria bacterium | reverse complement strand
TGCTTCGGCTCGCGCTGCGCCCGACCGGTGGCGACCCTCGCGCCCGCTCGGCGCTTGGAAAGCCAATTCCGAAAAAGTGTTCCATGCGAATCTGAAACCCGGCGCACCGGCAAATGGGTGTTCCATGAACGGTCCAGACTGGATCGAGGTGACGACATGAGCAAACCGTTCCGCTTCGGCGTGCAATCCTTCAACGCGGAATCTGGCGAAGCCTGGGCCGGCCAGGCGCGGCGCGCCGAGGAACTCGGCTACTCCGCGTTCCACCTGGCCGATCACCTGATCGGCCCGGGCCCGGCGCTGGAGAGGTCCAACCATCCCATTCAGAACCTGGCGGCGATCCCCGCCATGGCTTATGCGGCAGCCGTCACCAGCACCATCCACATCGGCTGCCGGGTGTTCTGCATCGACTACCACAACCCGGTGGTGCTGGTGAAGTCCGCCATGACCATCGACATGCTGTCCGGCGGCCGCCTGGAATTCGGGCTCGGAGCAGGCTGGCTGAAGGATGAATACGCGGCCATCGGCCTGCGCCTCGATCCGCCGGCGCAGCGCATCGACCGGCTTGCCGATGTCATCGAGGGCGTCAAGGCCTTCCGTGGGGAAGGGCACGCAGACGTCGCCAACGGCACGCTGAACTGGAACGAATTCGAGGGCTTGCCGAAACCGGTCTCCAAGCCGCCCATCATGATCGGCGGCGGCAGCCCCAGGGTGTTGCGGCTGGCGGGCCGGGAAGCCGACATCGTCAGCCTCAATTTCAACAACCGGGCAGGCATCATCGGGCCGGACGGCGTGCAGAAGTCCACCGAAGAGGAAACCCGCAGGAAACTGCGCTGGATTCGCGAAGGCGCGGGCGAGCGGTTCGACGACCTCGAAATCGAGATCGGCGCCTATTTCACCTTCGTCGTGGACGACCCTGCACCGGTGCTTGCGGGGTTCGCGCAGATGTTCGGAGTCGACGAGGCGGAAATGGCGCGCCATCCGCACATGCTCGCCGGCGGTGTCGATGCGATCTGCGATGAGCTCGAACGGCGCCGGGAAGAGTTCGGCATTTCCTATTTCACGGTAGGCGCCGACACCATGGATGCCTTCGCCCCGGTTGTCGCCCGGTTGGCGGGAAACTAGAAACTCAGAGACGGGCGGGCGGCAGCGGCTACGCGAACCGGGCGAATTCCTGGCCTGCCGTTGCAGGTTCCGGCAGGCGGATAACAGCCCCAGCACCACCTTGGCGATGATGTTCTTCTGGACCTGCCTGGCGCCGCCGAATATGGATGCGGCCCGCGAGTTCAGATACCTCGGCGTTACGGTCTCGGCGTAGTCCGGCCCCACCCAGGGCTCGTTGAAGCCGTTCATCGAGATGAGATTGGCGTGGGGCATGCCGTAGTGATGAACGGCCTCCAGCTTCAACTCATCGATGCCCTGGCCGATCTCCACGGACACGTTCTTCGCGAGCGACGAACCGGGCCCCGGCGATTCGCCCCGCGAGAGCCGGGCCAGCGTCCGGTGCTCGGCGAGCAACAGGGCTTCGGTGCGGATCTCCAGCGTGCTGATGCGGGCCCGGAAGCCGGGGATGTCCCATAACGGCAGGCCATCGCGGGTCTCGGCCCGGGCGATCGCCTTCAGGTGATCGAGGGAAACCTTGAGGCGTGCTGCGGCTCCGCCCCCGCCCCGCTCGAATTCCAGCAGGTACTTGGCCACCGTCCAGCCCTGGTGCTCGGGGCCGACCCGGTTCGTCTGCGGGACGCGCACGTCGTCAAAAAATACCTGGTTCACCTCGTGATCGGCCGCCAGCGTGATGATCGGCTCGACCTTGACGCCGGGCGTGTCCATGGGCACCAGCAGGAAGGTGATGCCGTGCTGGGGCTTGCCCGTCGAATCGGTCCGCACCAGGCAAAAGATGTGATCTGCGAACTGGGCGTGGGTCGTCCAGATCTTGGAGCCGTTCAGGACATAGTCGTCGCCGTCCGCGACCGCTGCCAGCTTGAGGCTCGAGAGGTCCGACCCCGAACCGGGCTCTGAATAGCCCTGGCACCAGTAGTGCTCGCCGGAGAGCATTTTCGGCAGGTAGTTGGACTTCTGCTCGTCGGTGCCGTACTTGAAGAGCACCGGCGCCAGCATCCGCAATCCCAGGGGTATCAGGCCGGGTGCGCTGGCCCGGGCCGTCTCCTCCCCGAAAATGTACTTCTGGGTGGCCGTCCAGCCGGTACCGCCGTGTTCGACCGGCCAGGACGGTACGGCCCATCCCTTCTCGACCAGGATCTTCTGCCAGGTCATGGCCAGGTCCCTGTCCGCGAACACGGTGGTCGTGCGGGCGGCAGCCTCGCGCATCGACGGTGTCAGTTTCTCATCGAGGAAGTCCCGCACCTCGTCGCGGAACGCTTCGTCCTCTTTGCTGAACGCAATGTCCATACCGGATCGCCTTTTGCCCCCACGCAATCAGGAACTGGTCTTGATACCCGTTTGTCATCAAACCGTCAAATTTGTCTGTTTTGGGATCGAGGGGTCGCCCGGGCCGACCGCTAACGCCAGGCGACGGGCAAGCGCCTGCGTCCCCACAGGAAGAATGGGGCGATGCGCGCACCACGGCCGAGCAGCTTCAACCCGGGCATGCGTTCGATCAGTGCGCGCAGGGCGATCTCCGCCTCCATTCTCGCCATGGCGGCGCCGAGACAGAAGTGCACGCCCAGCCCGAAGGACAGGTGGCGCGTGCGTTGTCGGTGCAGGTCGAACTCGTCGGGGCGGGGGAAGGCGGATGCATCGCGATTGGCCGCCGCGTAGTTGATGTAGACCTTGCTGCCTTCGGGAATGGTAATGCCGTGCAGCGACAGGTCCCGGGTGGTATGGCGGTACAGGCCCAGAACGGGCGGGTCGTAGCGCAGGCTCTCTTCGATGGCCGCCTCGACGAGAGACCTGTCCTCGACCACGGAGCGCCAGCGCCCGGGAACTTCCAGCAGCCGCCACACCATGTTGGTAATCAGCGAGGTGGTGGTCTCATTGCCGCCAACCAGCAACTGGTTGAGCAGCGAAAGGGCGTCGGCTTCCGGAATCAGCGCGCCGCTTTGGTCGCGTGCGCCGCCGATCAGGGTCATCAGGTCATCCGGCACTTCTTCGCCCTTGCCGATCGCCGCGCGACGGCTGTCGAGGCGGCTCTGCATGTAGGCAAGGAAGTCTGCCTGATCGTCGGCATACCGGGTGGGGTCTTCCGCTCCCATGGCCGCCACCTGGATGTCGGACCAGTGCTTGAACCGGTCGAGGTCCGCGGCCGGGACGCCCAGCATGCCGGCGATGACGATCACGGGCAGCGGGAAGGCGAAATCATCGTGCAGGTCGAATTCGCCGCCGCCGGCCAGAACATCCCCGATCAGCCGGTCGGCGAGCTCCGTCACCGGCCGCCGCAGGTCTGCCATCGCCCTCGGCGTGAACGCCTGTTGCACCAGCTTGCGCATGAAGGTGTGCTGCGGGGGATCGCAAAGCATGCCCTGGGGCTCGCTGAAGCGGGGCCCCTGACCGTAGTGGCTGGAAAAGGTTTCGATGTCGCGCAATGCCCGTTCCACATCGTCGTACCGGGACAGGGTGTAGAAGGGCGGGTCGAAGTCCTCGCACCGGTGCACCGGGCACCGGTCCAGCAGTTCCCGGTGGCCGTTGGCGGGATCGGCCATGACGGCTGCAGAGAATGGGCTCCAGTTCATTGTTTTCCGTTACGCGGGGATTGACGACGAGTTCTTCGCCGATCATCGCGCAATGGCTCCCGAGATGCGACCGCATCATGCGAACCGAGC
>JAPOON010000903.1 GCA_026713405.1 Gammaproteobacteria bacterium | reverse complement strand
GCCCCCGGAATCTTCACGTGATGCGGCCTCTCGATCGCGCCCGGGGCGGCTTGAGCACATCGTCCAGACTCTCGAATTCCGGTTCGGCCAACAGCCTGTCGAGCCCTGCTTCTTCTCGGAGCGCGACCAGCAGGCGGATGAAGGAGACCAGCGAAATCGCCCCGGAACGCTCGAATCTTTTTAGAGTGCCCAGGGGGACGCCCGACCGCAGCGAAAGGACCTGCTGACTGAGATTCATGGTCAGCCGGCGGGATTTCAGCCGGGCGGCCAGTGCCGTCGCGATTTCCGGCGGCGATCTTAGAGCAGATATCATATTAGCCATAAACGCATGTATTGGGCTTTATGGCTCTAATACTAGCTGCTATCGAGACAACTGTCGGCCTTCAGGCTTCGATCAGGGCAATCATTTCGTCGGTGGAATAGACGTCGCCGAACCCGAGCAGGATATTTGAGAGGCTCGCCCAGTGTTCCTCGTCGTCGCGGCCAGCGTTGGCATCGGTGATCATTACGGTCTTGAAGTTGCGCATCGCGGCTTCCCGTGCGGTGGACTCGCAGCAGACGCTGGTGACCGTGCCGGTGACCAGCACGGTGTCGATGTCGCGGCCGCGCAGCAGTTCCTCGAGCCCGCCGCCGCTGCCGACGAAAGCGCTGAACCGGTTCTTGCTGACGGTGATGTCTTCGGCGTGCTGTTCCAGGGGGGCGTAGATCGAGTGGCCCGGCGCCCCCGTGCTGAGCGAGGCCCGGAAGGCCTTCCCCTGTTCCTCGCCGAAGACATGGTCGTACATGATGGGCCAGCGGTTCTCTTCGTCGGGGCCGTAGGTGGATACGATCCACACCACCAGCCCGCCGGCCTGGCGCAGCGCCGCGTTGATGCGGTTGATGTTGGGCACCACCCCCCGGGCCGAGGGAATTTCAGCGGCCGCGCCCTCGGCCACGAAAGCGTTCTGCATGTCGACAACCAGCATCGCGGTGCGCGCCGGGTCGATGGATTCGAATGTGTGCACCCGGCCACGCCGGGCCATGCAGCGATTGATGACGTCCTCAGGAATTCCGCCCGTGTTCATTGCCGTTCCCCCCTTCGAAGATTAGCGGAACCGGATTTTCGCAACTTGGTTGAACCGAGTCCAATGCCAGGTGGCGGCCATTTGCAGCCCTTACGGCGGCAGCCGCCGCCGGGCTCGGCGACCCCTGCACATGAGGCAGGGCTCGAAGAGCCGGCAGCCGATCTCCGGTTATGCAATTTCATTGGCCTGGCGTAGGATTGCGCGATTCGATCAGGGTTCGTTTCACGAGGAGGATCGATGGCGTCAGAACCGTTGAAGGCAGCGGTCATTGCCCACGAGCAGGAGTTCGAGTTGTACCACTGCAACGAGTCGCTTTGCTCGCAGAAGGCGCGGGTGGGGTTTCTCGAGAAGGCGGTGGCGTACAGGTCGCATCACATCATGCTCTGCGACATCAACCCGGACTGTCAGAACCTTTCGCCCGAGTACCTCGCCGTCAACCCCAAGGGCCAGGTGCCGACGCTCGTGCACGACGGCAAGGCGGTCTACGACGCGCACCGCATCGTCAAGCACGTCGATGACGCGCGCCCGGACAGCGGCGTGCGCCTGTGGCCGGAAGAACCGGGTCGCCGGCGGTGGGCG
>JAPOON010000902.1 GCA_026713405.1 Gammaproteobacteria bacterium | reverse complement strand
GGAAACGCCAAGCATCGGTGCAAAAAGGACAGGCGCGGAGAGGAGCTGCCCGGCGAGAAAGAAAAACAGCAGCAGCGAAAAGATCGACACCATGGTGCGCACCGTGTCGGACTGGTAGCGGCTGCCGAGGTATTCCGGAATCGAGCGGTTGCCGAACCGGTGGCCGCTGTTGCTGACCACCTTCAGGCAGATCCACACGCCCAGGTACACGCCAAGGGGATACAGGAACGCAGACCAGATGGCAGCGAACCCGGCCTCGTAGACGATGCCCGGGAAGCCGACGAAGGTTGCGCCGCTCGCTGTGGTTGCCGCGAATGCGAACGCCAGGAATATGGCCCCGTAGGAATTGCGCGCGGTGGCGAAGTCGTCGGCATTCTTTACCCGGTAACGCCCCCAGATGCCGAACCCCACCATCAGGCCGATATAGAGCACCAGGAACAGCCACGACCAGCCGATCAGGTCCATGCCTTCCCCTCCTTTCCAGTTGCAGTCCCAGCAGTTGCATCGCCGGTGCCGCGGCCCCGGTCGGCCGGCATGATAACGCGCTGCAACCGGCAGCGCGCAACATCACGGGCCGGTACCCCGGCCGGGGGCGGGGCCTGTCGCGGTGTCGTTTCGCAGCTGCGGATCAGAACAGGGAAAGCTGCGGCCCGCTGTTGCGCGGCGGTTCGAAAAGGTCTGTTCTGAGACTCGGCAACTCGGCGTCCGCCAGGCCATGCTTGCGGCAGGCCGAGGCGAAGCGCGCCGCCAGGAGGTCTGCAAAGGGGCCAGTGCCACGCATGCGGCGGCCCCAGGCCGAGTCGTACGCCTTGCCGCCCCGGGTGTCGCGCACGGCGCTCATGACGCGTTCGGCGCGTAGCGGATAGTGCTCGGCGAGCCAGGCCTCGAACAGATCCTTCACCTCCAGGGGCAGCCTCAACAGCACATAGCGCACCGCCCGGGCGCCGGCCGACGCGGCCCGGGCGACGATGGCCTCCAGCTCCCCGTCATTGATGAAGGGAATCATCGGCGCCGCCATGGCGCCCACCGGCACGCCGCGGTCATGGAGCCGCTCGATGGTTCTGAGGCGCGCGGCTGGACTGGCGGTACGCGGCTCGAGCTTCACTTTCAGTTCATTGGAGAGCGTCGTCACGCTGACCATGACGTTGATCAGCCCCAGCCCGGCAAGCTCGGCCAGAATGTCCGCATCGCGCAGGATCAACTGGCTCTTGGTGACGATGCTGACCGGATGCCTGCATTCCAGCGCCACCTCGAGGACCGTGCGGGTGATCCGGAGCCTCTTTTCCACGGGCTGGTAGGGATCGGTGTTGGTGCCCATCGCGATCGTGCGGCATTGGTACGAGCGATGCCCCAGTTCCTCGAGCAGCCTCTCCCGGACACCGGTCTTGTAGAAGATCCGCGTTTCGAAATCGAGCCCGGGCGAAAGATCCAGGTAGGCATGGGTGGGCCGGGCATAGCAGTAGACGCAGCCGTGCTCGCACCCCTTGTAGGCGTTGATCGAGCGGTCGAACGGAATGTCGGGCGACTGGTTGCGGGCGATCAGGCGAACGGTCCGGTCCGGGAAGAATTCCGTGGCGGGATTGGAAACCGGTTCTTCCTCGAGATCCCACCCGTCGTCCACCGACTGGGTGGTCGTGGGAAGATACCGGCTTTCGGGATTGATGGTGGCCCCGCGGCCCTTGTGTACTGTTCCGTTCGCCATGCCGGCAGCCTGTGTCCCGGATGAGGAGGATAGCTGTGTTTTTATACAGTATCAACGCCGAAAAATTTCAGTGGAAGTCTTCCGCGAAAGAATTCCATGCGGGCGAATCCGCACCGCTCCTGTTCTCCCGCCAATGCTATAGACTGAAAAAAACCACAAGGAGATTCAGATGATCGTCGTCAATGCCCGTATTCAGTCCAGTGCGGAGGGCGTGGCAGCCCTGCGCGAGGCCATAATCGCCATGCAGACGGCCTCGCTGGCCGAAGACGGCTGTGAGGACTACAACTTCGCCGTGGAACTGGCCGACCCCGGCGTCCTTCGGGTCACCGAGCGCTGGACCAGCATGGAAGCCCTGGCCGCCCACTTTCAGACACCGCACATGGCCGAGTTCCTGGCCACCATGCAGGGGCAGCCGCCCGGAGAGACGGTGGCCCATTTCTACGAGGCCACCGAGATCGAGATGCCCCGATGATCACGCTGTGGGGCGGCGCCACCGCGCGCACGCTGCGCCCGCACTGGATGCTGCACGAACTGGGCACACCCTACGAGGCGAAGCTGATCGGGCCGCGCACCGGCGAGACGCAAACCGCCGAGTTTCAGGCGCTGAACGTCAAGGGGAAAATTCCCGTGCTGGTCGACGATGACCTGGTGCTGACCGAAAGCGCAGCCATCGTCACCTATCTTGGCGACCGCTACGGGCCCGACACCGGGCTGGTGCCGCTCCCCTACACGACGGAGCGCGCGAGGTACAACGAATGGTTCGCCTATGTGCAGATGGAACTGGACGCGCACACGCTCTACGTGGTGCGCAAGCACCAGGACCTGGCCAACCTGTACGGCGAGGCCCCCGCCGCCATAACGACGGCCATCGAGGGGTTCGGCAAGCTGCTCGGTTTCGCCGAACAGCGCCTGGCCGAACACGACTACCTGGTGGGTGAGCAATTCACGGGTGCAGACCTGATGCTCGCCACCTGCCTGATCTGGGCTCACCTCTACAAGCTTGACGTGCCCACGGTGCTTTCAGAATACCGGGAGCGGATCACCGACCGGGAGGCGTACCGGCGGGCCAATGAACTGAATGCGTCGACACCGATTGCCTGAAAACGGGCACTCGGTTTCCGCCCGCGTTCAGCCGTTCAGCCGTTCAGCCGTTCAGCCGTTCAGCCGTTCAGCCGTTCAGCCGTTCAGCCGTTCAGCCG
>JAPOON010000901.1 GCA_026713405.1 Gammaproteobacteria bacterium | reverse complement strand
TCCGTCCCGGGGCGTTGTGGGGGAGGTCGGAACCCTGTTTCCGCGGTTTGCCGGCCTACCGGAAACGGACGCGGTATTGGGCAAGGCGGGCGCGGCTCGCCGCCCGCGTCGACTGCGGGAAACTGGGCCGGGCCTACATGCTGACGACGGAAAAACTGCGCGGCGCCGCACCCCGGTTCGTGGACAAGCTGCCGCCCAACTACCTGTACATTCCGCTCATCCTGAAGGCGCTGCCGAGAGCCAGGGTGGTTCACCTGACCCGCAACCCGATGGATGCCTGCTTCGCCAGCTTCAAGCAGCTGTTCGCGGATGCCTACCCCCACTCCTATGACCAGGCGGAGATGGCCCGCCACCACGCGCGCTACTTTCACCTGATGGCGCTGTGGCGCGAGCGGTTCGGTGACCGGTTCCTCGATATCTCCTACGAGGGCACGGCGCGCGACCTCGAGCCCAACGCCCGGGCGCTGATCGAGTTCCTGGGCCTGCCCTGGGAAGACGCCTGTCTCGAGTTTCACAAGCAGGATACGGCCGTGACAACGGCCAGCGCCGTCCAGGTGCGCCAGCCCGTGCACACGGGCTCCATCGGCCGGTGGCGCCGCTACGAAGCGCATCTGGCCGTCATGCGCCGGACACTGGAAGAACAGGGGGTGCCGCTCGGCAACGCCGGGCCCGCGGCTTCGTGAACCGGCCTGCCAGCCGGGCGGCTCCACCAAGGGGTGGCGTGGAGCCTGGTGGCTGATGATCTGCTGCTTATGAGAAACAGTCCGGGTCGACGTTGCCGAGCATGGCGAGTAGCCGAGTTGAAACGAGGGTAATCCGGGCGTAGCCTCGCGGTGGTCAAACACTTTGTTTCGGGACCGGCCGTAGCGGGTGCCGGCCATAGGGGAGAAATACATGGCGCCTCAACGTACACGCGCGCGACGGCATGCGCACCGAGTCAAGCCCGCGCGCGGGCTCGGGGAAAACGCCCCCTTCCGGCCAAGAAGAACCCTGCTGGCCCAGGCGGTTTCCGCCGCGCTGGTCGCCGGTGCCGCATCGAATGCGGCGCTGGCGCAGGAACTCGAGCTCGAGGAGATCATCGTCACCGCCACCAAGCGCGCCGAATCCGTCATGGACGTGCCGGTGGCGATTCAGGCCCTTTCCGGCAACTTCATTCGCGACATCAACCTGAACGATGTCAAAGACCTCACCCAGTTCACGCCGGGCGTGACCGGCAACTCCAAGGACAGCTTCATCGACTCGGTCCGCGTGCGCGGCATTGTCACCAACGACTTCGGCAACGGCGGCGACCCGTCCATCGGCATGTACAAGAACGGGCTCTACCAGGGCCGTACAGGTTCCGGCGTGTTCAGCCTGTTCGACATCGATCGCGCCGAGATCCTGCGCGGTCCGCAGGGCTTCCTGTTCGGCCGCAATTCCATCTCGGGGGCGATGAACGTCCACACCACCCGCCCGCGCAACGGCGAGACCGACGGGTACGCGGAGCTGAACGTGGGCGAGCGCGACGTGCTTGAATTCGAAGGCGGTTTCAACGTCACGCTGAGCGAGACCCTGGCCGTGCGGTTCGCTGCCCAGCACATGCAGGAAGATGGCTACATCACCAATGTCGTGAACGACAACAAGCTCATAGACCAGGACAAGAGCGCGTTCCGGGTCACCGGCGTCTACGACAACAACGACAACGTCCAGGTCATGGTGATGGCCGAGTACGAAGACCGGGATCAGAGCGGGACGGTTTACCGGGCCAGCGGGGAGGGCGGTTCCTACGCCCTGCTCGAGAGCATTTACGGCGACCTCAGGCTGCCGGAAGGCCTGCGCGAGGTGAGCCTCGACGAGCCGCCGAACGGCGTATTCGACGTTGGCGAGTACCTGAGCTTCGCCGCCGAGATCACCATCGATCTGTCCTTCGGCACCTTCACCTCGCTCACCGGCTTCAAGGACCACGAATACGGGTACACGGAAGACTACGATGCCACCATCCTGCGCATATTCGACTACGAGCAGGACCAGGAAGGCACCTACTTCGAGCAGGAATTCCGGCTGACTTCGCATACCGACGGACCGCTGGACTGGTACGCGGGCGTGTCGTTCTACGACGAGGACATCGACAGCCGGTTCATGGGGCGGCAGGACGAGGAGATCTACTGCAACGTCTACTGGGGCGCCACCTGCGAGGGCCTGTTCGACTACTACAACTACCTGGGCTACGCGGACTACCTGTTCTACTACTTCGGCACCAACACCTGGACACCGAGCCCCACCGGTTACATGGAGGACTGGAACGAAACCATCGGCAAATTCAAGGGCTGGGCCGCCTATGTGGACCTGAACTACCAGTTCACCGATACCATCGATGCCAGCCTCGGCGTGCGCTACAACTCCGACGAGAAGGATTTCTCCCAGGAGGCGCTGAGCGCGCGCAACCCGAGCCCGGTGCTCGGGCCCAAGGTGCAGACCGGGTTCACGACGCCGAACGGCCCCTTGCGGGACAAGGTCAAATGGGAGGACGTGACCTGGCGCTTCGTGCTCAATTTCCGGCCCAACGACGACACCCTGCTGTTCGCGGGCGTAACCACCGGTTACAAGCAGGGCGGCTTCAACAGCTTCACGCTGAATCCCGTGGTGGCGCCGTTCGGCAATACGGCGGCCATGCCGGACACCCATGTTCCGGCTCACTTCGACGGCGAAAACTCCATCTCCTACGAGGTCGGCTACAAGGGCACGCTCATGGACGGGCGCACTCAGGTCACGCTGAACGCGTTCTTCTACGAGTTCGAAGACATGCAGGCCACCTGCGGCCTCACCCTGCCCGTGGTGGTGTGCAATGTCGGCACGCTCGAAGGCATCGGGGCCGAAGGCACACTGCAGACGGTGCTGAACGAGAACTGGCAGTTCATGGCCGGCTTCGCGTTCTTCGACAGCGAGGCCATGGGTGTCCAGGAGTTCTGCGGCGACGGCGAGCGGGTGCTGGGCAGCGTCGATGTCTGCGAGGGCCAGTCGATACCCGGCGCCCCCAAGTGGTCGTTCTTCGCATCGCTGAGCGCGGACTATCCGGTGGGCAACGGCAGCGTATTCGGCGATCTGGCGTGGAGTTGGGAGGGCGACAGGCGTACCGGCTGGCTGCCGTTGACGCCGGAATCGACGAACTTTCCCGAGTCTTACCGCATGGTGGACGGTCACTCCATCGCCCAGGCGACGGTCGGCTACCGGGGTGCGGGCAACTGGACGGCCGCGGTGTACGTGGAGAACCTGTTCGACGACAAGTATTTCGACGGCGGCATCACCAACGGCGGTCCGGCCAACCCCTACGTTGCGGTCGACTGGGGTCCGGGCCGTCCGCGGACGGTCGGCGGGCGGTTCACCTATACCTTCGACTAACGATATTCGTCACCGGGCGCAGGCGCGCGGGCCGGAGCCTGCTGAGGTACGCAACCCGTGGAAGACCTGGGCGCGATTTCACTCATTCCGACGCTTTGCGTCTTCGTGCTGGCGGTAGCCACCCGCCGCCCCATCGAATCGCTGATTGCCGGCTCCATCGTCGGCCTGGTCATCATTCACGGTACGGGCTTCATCGGCGGCTTCGCCGAGGCGTCGGTGCGCGTCATGACCGACTACGACGTTGCCTGGGTCATCCTGGTCTGCGGGTTCATGGGCGGGCTGATCGGCATCCTGATTCGCACCGGCTCGACGAGGGCTTTCACCGAGGTGCTGGGACGGCGCGTCAGGTCGGC
>JAPOON010000900.1 GCA_026713405.1 Gammaproteobacteria bacterium | reverse complement strand
TCGACGGCAGCGTCAGCGAAACCGGGCAGGTTCTTGATGGCGTCAAGTTCACCCAGGTCGGTGTTCGGCAATGCTGTTTGAATGGCGGCGCGCAGCGTTTCTTCATCGACCTGGGCTGTCAGTCCTCCCGCCCAGCGTGCGGCAAGCTGTTCGAAAGTCATGACCTGCACGCCGTGCTCGCGTTTCCTTGCGGCCGCGAGTCGATGTTCGCGCATCGCGACGCGGCCATGGGCGACTATCGTGCGTCGCTGCACTGGGCCCATTCTTCCTGTTCCTTTGAAATGGGGCGCAAGCCTCGTTCCTTCATCCAGTTTGGTCAACCGTACATGAGTGCCGGCGGCCAAGTGCGGCTGTGAATCAGGGCCGAGGCCGCTTGCGCAGATCCTTCAGGATCTCCCGGGCCGCGTTGTGGCCCGCGATACCCGACACGCCGCCACCGGGGTGGCAACTCGAGCCGCACATGTAAAGGCCCTCGAGCGGCCCCCGATAGTCGGCGTAGTGGGGCGCCGGCCGCTTGAAGAAGAGCTGGTCCAGCGACAGCTCGCCGTGGAATATGTGGCCCTGCGGCAGGTTGACCCGGGCCTGGATATCGGGCGCGAGCAGCACCTCCGCGGCGATGATCCCGTCCGAGAAGCCGGGAGCGAAACCGTCCAGGGTCTTCAGTGCGTTGGCGGTGAAATTGTCTTTTTCATCCGCCCAGTCCGCGCCCTTCAGTTCGTAAGGCGCGTGTCCCCCGAACAGGTTGACCACGTGCTTGCCGGGCGGCGCCAGCGTGTCGTCGACGATGGTCGGCACCACCGGCGTCATGAAGGGGTTGTCGGAATACCAGCCGTGCTTCGCGTCTTCGTAGGCTTTCTCGAGGTAGTCGATATCGGGCGCGCAGTGCACATAGGTTGGATAGGAGAAGTCCCCGAGCGCGCCGGACTGCACCGCTTTGCGCAGCCCCCGGTACTGGGGCGGGCGCTCGCAGGCGATGTTCATCTTGAACGCGGTGGAGAAGGTGCGGAAGTTGCGAATGTCGTTGAGCAGTTCGTCCGGCAGGTGCCGTGCGTCGATCATGTCCTGGTAGAGCGCCTTGGCGCTGGCGTTGGAGACGACGATGCGGGCGTCGAACTGCCGGCCGTCGCGGGTGACGATGCCGGTGACCCGGCCGTTGGCGACCTCGACGCGCTCCACCCAGGCGCCGGTGACGACTTCCAGGCCCACGGTTGCGCCGTAGGCCGCGATCGCCTCGGTGATCTTGCCCATGCCGCCGCGGATGAAGCCCCAGCCCCCGGCACCCTCATGTTCGCCCATGATGTGGTGCATGATGACGTAGGCGGAACCGGGCGTTTTCGGGCCTGCGAAGGTGCCGATGGAGGCGTAGTAGGCGAGCACCGCCCGGATGCGGGGATCCTCGAACCAGCGGCGCAGATAGTCGTCTGCGCTCATGGTCAGGATGTCGTAGACGCGGAAGAAGCGGCCGCTGAACTTGCGGTATTTCCAGAGCAGCCGCCCCATGGCCTTGAACGTTTTCCAGTCCCGGCCGGTAGGGTCCGGCGGCGTCTCGAACAGCAGCTTCCTGACCACATCCGCGGCCTCGTAGAGCGCCTTGCTGAACTCGGGGTAGATTGCGGCATCGTGCTTGCTGAACCGGGCGAACGAGGCCTGGGTGCGCTCGATCTCGTCGGAATAGACGATGTAGTCGTCGTCATCGAGCGGGCTGAGCATGTCCGAACAGGGCAGCACCTCGAGCCCGTGTTTCCCGAGATTCAGGTCGGCGATGATGCGTGGGTGCAGCAGGCTCATCATGTAGGAGAACGTGGAGGCCCGGAACCCGGGGTGGAACTCCTGCGTGACGGCGGCGCCGCCCACGATGTCGTGCTGCTCGACGACGGTGACCTTGAGCCCGGCCCTGGCGAGGTAGGCCCCGCAGATCAGGCCGTTGTGGCCGCCACCGATGATCAGCACGTCGCGCGAATTCTTTTCGGCCATTCCCTTTGCGCTTCCTTGTGGGTCGATCCAG
Source organism: Gammaproteobacteria bacterium (assembly GCA_026713405.1). The sequence continues at coordinate 6,894 of JAPOON010000900.1, read as the reverse complement.
GTTCCAGTTATAGCATTAATCGCGCCCTGTTCAGTTCGCTAAAACGAATCGACGGGGTCCACATCGATCGCCCAGCGAACTGAGCGGGGGGCGCTCAATCCTGCGATCCGCTCGAGGCCGGAATGCAGTGCGCGCCGCTGGTCGGCCAGCAGCATGAGCTGGTAGCGGTAGCGGTTGGCGATGCGCAACATGGGCGCCGGGGCGGGCCCGAGAACCTCCAGCGTTCCTGGAATACTGTTCCGTGCGCCCGCCAGGAAACGTTGCGCGGCCTCGGCATCTGTGGACTCGGCCCGAATCAGCGCCATGGGCCTTGCGGGCGGCAACCCGGCGCGCTCCCGAAGGGCGAGTTCCTGGGCGGCGAACCCCGGGTAGCCACGTTCCACGAGTTGTGTGAGGGCCGGATTGTCGGGCTGCAGCGATTGAATCCAGACCTCACCGGGGCGCCCGGCGCGGCCGGCACGGCCGGCGACCTGCACGATGAGCTGCGCGGTACGTTCCGCAGCCTTGAAGTCGGGACTCAGGAATCCGGCATCCGCATTGAGCGCGGCTACGAAAGTAACGTTTGGAAAGTGGTGGCCCTTGGCAAGCATCTGGGTGCCGACCAGAATCGCCGGGTCGCCGCCGCGGATCAGGCTCAGCTGCTCTTCCAGCCGGCGCTGGCTGCGCGTGGTGTCGCGGTCAATGCGGTACAGCGGCAGGTCCGGGAACCGCTCCTTGAGTGCAGCCTCGGTGCGTTGGGTGCCGGCGCCGACGGCGATCAGGTTTGCGGTGCCGCACGCGGGGCAGGCGGAAGGCACGGTGGAACGCGCACCGCAGTGATGACAGGTCAGTCCCGCGGGTACCTGGTGCAGGGTGAGGCGCGCATCGCAGGCTTCGCACCTTGCCTGCCAGCCACAGCCGGCGCAGAGATAGACCGGTGCGTACCCCCGGCGATTCAGGAATACCAGCACCTGGCCGTGGGCGCGCAGGTGCTGTTCGATGCGCCGGGTGAGCGGTTCCGTCAGCCCGTCCCGCATCGGGTGCCCGCGAACGTCGAGTACCCGCATTGCGGGCGCCGGGGCTCCAGTGGCGCGTTCGGTCAATCGCTGGTGCCGGTAGCGTCCCTCGCGAGTGTTGCGCAACGACTCAAGCGACGGCGTCGCGCTGCCCAGAAGCAGCGGAATATTCAGGGTCTGTGCGCGTTTCACGGCGACATCCCGGGCCGAGTAGCGCAGGCCATCCTGCTGCTTGAAGGAGGTGTCGTGTTCCTCGTCCACGACGATCAGTCCAAGGCGCTTGAACGGGGTAAGCACCGCCGAGCGGGTGCCGATCAGAATTCGGGCCGCGCCGTCACGGCATTTCAGCCAGGTGGCCAGCCGGTCATTGTCGGTCAGGTTGGAGTGAAGCACGTGGGTTTCGCCGTACCGCCGCCGGAAGCGGCCCACGGTCTGCGGGGTCAGGGCGATCTCCGGCACCATCACCAGAACCTGTTCGCCCCGGGCCAGAACATCGGCCATGGCCTGCAGGTACACCTCTGTCTTGCCGCTGCCGGTCACGCCGTCGAGCAGCGTCGTCGCAAAGCCGCCGCCGTCCCGCCGTTGGCGGTCTACCGCGGCCCGCTGCTCGTCGTTCAGCACCGGCGGCTCTTCGAGTTCGTAGGCGCGCTCCCCGGGCTCGATGGCGCCCTTCCGGGCCAGCGCGGCGATCATGTTCGAGGTAAATCCGGCGGCGCGGATGTCCGCGGCGCTGGCCCAGCCGCCGCTTTGCTGCAGAAAGCCAAGCAGGGCCTGCTGCCTTGGCGCGCGATCCAGATTCGGCGGGGGTCCGGCGGCCCGGCGCCACACTTCTTCCCGGTGCCAATGGAGCGGCGCGCCCTTCATTGCCGCGTTGGGCAGGACGGCCGCGAAAACCTCGCCCAGCGGATGGTGATAGTAGCGGGACAGCCAGTGGGCGAGCGCAAAGACTTCTTCTGACAGCGCGCTTTCCGGGTCGAGCACGTCCAGCAAGGGTTTCGGGTTCGGATATGGATCGGGTGGGTCCGGGTCCAGGCATACGCCGATGAGGGTGCGGTTGTGCAGGCGGACCCGTACCCGCGCACCCTTTACCGGAACGGCCGAATCCGGCGGCACCGAGTAGTCGAACGATTGGCGCAGAGGCACCGGCAACGCGATGCGCGCAACGCCCGTCACGGGTTGTTCGAACGGTAGCGATTCATGGGGGCTTACCTTGCCATCCGGCAGGCGTCTGGTACACTGCGCGCCCGCTCAAACAGCCCCATACAGGGCAGATCATGAAAGCCGGCATTCATCCCGAATACAACAGTTTCAAGGCCACCTGCAGTTGCGGCAACATCATCGAGACGCGCTCGACCCTCAAGGAAGACATCCATGTCGACGTGTGCTCGGCCTGCCATCCGTTCTACACGGGCAAGCAGAAGATTGCCGATTCCCGCGGCCGGGTGGAGCGGTTCCGCCGGCACTTCGGCGAGCGGGGCAAAGTCTCCCGATAAAACGCCCGGCGCCCCGCGCCGAAGTCCCTCGGGAGGCGCAGTCCGTGCGCCCCTGAAGCCGCTTGGCTCCTACGGCTGTTCGCCGCGGCTCAATGCGCCGGACCATCAGGCCCGCCAATGAAATTTCAGCGTACGCGCAACCGCGTTACAATAGGCGGTCCAATGAAATGTCTGTGCGAGATTTCATGCGCCTGCCCTCCCGTCGCGGATCGCCGCGCCCGCGCCCTGTCCCGTATCGTTAACCGCAAACTGATCGCGCTGCCGCTGTTCCTGGCCTTCATGGCCCTGCTGCCCAACGCTCACGCGGCGGGCGACGGCGAGAAGATGTACAACGACCTGCGCGAGAAGAACGGCCTCTACCAGGACGAGGACTGGCAGGACTACGTCACCGAGATCGGCGAACGGCTGCTTGCCGCATCGGGGCGCGCCGGGGAGAACTACACCTTCACCGTGGTGGACAATTCGGCCGTCAACGCCTCGGCTACCCAGGACGGCTACATCTTCATCAACCGCGGGCTCATCGCCTTCTGCCGGAACGAAGACGAACTGGCCGGCGTCATCGGCCACGAGATCGGCCATGTGGTCGGCAGGCACGTGCAGCGTTCCAAGGGCCTCAACCGGCTCGGCGGCCTGCTCGGCTGGCTGGGCGTGATCGGCACGAGCAGCTTTGCCATGAAGGACCTGGGCGACACCCTGACCGCCACGGCCGTCACCCGCGAGGCAAGGGAATACGAACTGGAGGCGGACTCGTACGGCGCCGAGTTCCTGGCGAAGGCGGGTTACGACCCGCTGGCGATGATCGATGTGATCCACGTACTGAAAGACCAGGAACTGTTCGCCAAGTCCGTGATGAACCGGCCGAGCGTCTACCACGGCATCTTTGGCTCCCACCCGCGCAACGACAAGCGCCTGAACGATGCGGTGCACAAGGCCGTGCCGCTGGCGGGCCTGACCACCAGGCCGCCGGAGCGGGATTTCTGGGAAATGATCGATGGGCTGGTCTACGGCGACGAAGCTGCCACGGGCCTGGTCAAGGACGGCGTCTTTTATCACGGCAGCCTGCGCGTCGTGGTCGCCTTTCCGCAAGGATGGGAGGTGACCAACACGGCATCCGCCGTATCGGGGCGGGATGTCAGCGGCACGTCAAGCGGCTCGATCTCCGTGCAGCGGCAGAATCCTCCGGCCGAGGAACAGACGCCGGAGGAGTACATACGGGAGACCCTGAAACGCGACGACATCGAGAACGGGGAGTCGATTGTCGTCAACGGCTATGAGGCCTATGTCACCGATATCCAGATTCTCGGGGGAGACGACCAGGTGCGGAAAATGGCGATCGTCTACAAGGACGGCGGCATCTACCTGATCAGGGGCACCCTCGGCGCTGTCGGCGACCCCGCGCAGTTCGAAGAGGATTTCCGCGACACCCTCGGCTCGTTCCGTGCGATGACGGCCGCCGACCTGAAGGTTGCCCAGAACCAGCGCATCACGGTCATCGTGGCCAGCCCCGGCGATACTTACGGGGAACTGGCCGGGAAGGTTTCCATCAAGCGGTATCCGGAGGAGACTCTGCGCATCCTCAACGGCCATCATCCGCGGGGCGAGCCCCGGGCCGGAGACAACATCAAGATCGTGCAGTAGGCACCCGCGTGGCGCCGTCTTCAGGCGCGCCGCGCCGCTGCCGGCCGGCTCAGAAGATATCTTCCGGCTTGATGTCCCGCTCGGCGCCGGGCGACGTATCGGCCCCTGCCGTCGAATCCGTCCGGGGCGCGTGTTCGGCCAGGAAATACTCGAATATGGCGTTGTCCTGGCCGGTTGACGCCAGTTTGCCGCTGGCCGGATCGATTTTCATGGTGAGTACGCCGGGCGGCTGGGCGGGATGCGATTCCGACCGCTCATCCAGGGCAACGTCCATGTGTTCGATCGAGATGGGCAGCGGGCTATTCGACCCGTATTCACGCTCGCCCAGCGGGCTGTGGTCCGAGAAGCCCACCCACACCGTCGTGACCACGTCGGGGTTGAAGCCGTTGAACCAGGTATCGGCGGCATCGTCGGTGGTCCCGGTCTTGCCGGCCAGGTCGTCCCGCCCGAGGGACAGGGCCCGGCGCCCGGTGCCCCGGCGGATCACGTCGGTCAGCATCGAGTGCATGATGAATGCGTTGCGCTCGTCCACCACCCGCACGGCGGGCACGGCCGGCCTGTCGCCCTGTTCGGCAAACAGGTCTTCCAGGTTGGCGGGTTCCTGTCGCGGCAGTTCCGTCGATGGTTCTTCGCAGGCTCTGCATACCTGCGGTTGGCTGGCTTCGAAGACCGTATTGCCGGCGATGTCGATCACCGTTTCGACGATGTACGGGGTTACGCCGTAACCACCGTTTGCGAAAACGGCATACGCAGCCGCCATCTCCACCGGCGTGACCGCCATGGTGCCGCCGCCGATCGCCAACTGGGTATTGCGTGGAAACGTGCTGGTGTCGAAGCCGAAGCGGCGCACGTAATCAAGGGTGGGGCCGGCGCCGATCTTCAGCAGCACGCGCATGGATACCAGGTTGATCGACCGGTAGAGCCCCTCGCGGAGCCGGGTCGGCCCGTTGTAGCGGTTGTTGTCGTTATCCGGGCGGTAGAGGGACTCCAGGTTGCTGTCGTCGAAGACCAGCGGGGCGTCCATGAACACCGACGCCGGGGTAATCCCCTTGTCCAGTGCCGCGGAGTACACGAACGGCTTGAAGCCGGAGCCGGGCTGCCGCGCAGCCTGCAGGGCGTGATTGTACTGGTTCATGGCGAAGTCGAAGCCGCCGTCGAGCGCCAGCACGCCGCCGGTATCGGGGTCGATCGACACCAGCGCCCCCTGGATCTGCGGCAACTGGGCGAGGCGCCAGCCCTCTTCCGTGGCCTGAAGGCGGATCAGGTCGCCGGCCCGGACAACGTCGGCGGGCGTCTTCGGCGAGGCTCCCAGGGCGTTCACGCCGAGGAAGGGCCGCGCCCACCGCATCGCTTCGAACGGCACGATGGCGCTGCCGCCGTCGGCAAATGCGGCAATGATGTGATCTTCCTGGACCTCGACCACCGCGGCGGGAACGAGGTCGGCGTAGGTGGGGTGTTCGGCCAGCGCGTCCACGGCCTCCGATATCTCCTCGAAACGCCCTTCCGGGCCGCGGTAGCCGTGCCGCCTGTCGTAGCCGACCAGCCCCTTGCGCAGTGCGCGGGTCGCCGCCGCCTGGAGCGGCCCCTTCAGCGTCGTGAATACCTCGTAGCCGCCGGTGTACAGGTCGGGGAACCGGCCGATGAGTTGCTGCCTCGCCCACTCGGCGGCGAAGGGGGCGGGGACGTCCACCTCGCGCCTGAACACCCTTGCGGAAATGGGGCTGTCCACGGCGGCGCGATACTGCGCTTCATCGATCGAGCCCTGGCTGTACATGCGCGACAGCACCAGGTTGCGGCGGCGCAGTGCGCGTTCCGGCCCATTGATGGGATTGCCCGCCGTGGGCGCCTGGGGAATGCCGGCCAGCATGGCGAGTTGCGGCAGGCTCAACTGCTTCAGGGGTTTTCCATAGTAGGTGCGCGCGGCGGCTTCGGCGCCGTAGGCGCGCTTGCCGAACGGCACCACGTTTATGTAGAGCTCGAGAATCTCGTCCTTGGTCAGCTCCCGCTCGACCTTCAGTGCGAGCAGCATTTCCTTGAGCTTGCGCAGCACGCGCCGTTCCAGGGTGAACGACACGTTGCGCGCCAGTTGCATCGTGATGGTGCTTGCGCCCCCGCTGAGCGAGCCGTCGGTCACCAGGTCGTGCATCAGGCCGACCACATCGTTGCTGAGCGAAATGAAGTCGATGCCGCTGTGCTCGTAGAAGCGTTTGTCCTCGGTATCGAGCACCGCGCTCAGGAACAGCGGCGGGACATCCTCCAGCGTAACCGGAATGAGGCGGCGCTCGCCAAACTCGCCGAGCAGCGCGCCATCCTCGCTGAAGACCCGCATGGGTGTCTGCAGCTTGACGTGCCGGTAGCTCTCCGCTGTAGGAATTTGCGGGTTCAAATAAAGGAAAACGCCTGACAGACCAAACACGCCCGCGGCCAGTATCGTCAGCGTCAACCAGGCCAGAGCGGTTTTCCATGTCAGGGGTTTCGAATTCATTGGTTACCCGTGAGCGCCCGATGCCGGCAACAGGTGCCGGATTTTGCGGTAACGAGGCTGCAATGTCGTTGGGCCTTGGGCGCCGGAAACGCGCCCGGCCAATGGGGGGCGTTCCAGCCCGCCGGGTGCCCCCGCGCGGCGGCGTGCCGGGTGGAACGCGGAGTGCTGTCGGACGACACGGAGGTCGGAGCCGAACATGGGGCTGATCGGCAAGATCGGAAAGCGCAAGAGGTCGCTTGGTGCGGACATCGGTTCCGCCTCGGTAAAGGTCCTCGAACTGTCC
>JAPOON010000899.1 GCA_026713405.1 Gammaproteobacteria bacterium | reverse complement strand
GGCTTCGGCTTCGCCGAGGAGTACGACGTGGAGCGCAAGTTCCGCGAAACGCGCCTCTACCAGGTTGCGCCGGTCTCCACGAACCTGATCCTGAGCTACGTTTCCGAGCACGTGCTGGGCTTGCCCAGGTCGTATTGACGTCCGCGCAAGCCCACAACCGCAAGGCCCGGGGCTGAACACCGGCCCTGCGCGGCCGCGGCCCCGGCGCCACCGGACCAATGGGTGCCGTTATTGCCGCCGATGCCGGAACCCGTTGAGGCCCGGCGTCGAAATGCGGTGCGCCGCGGTATGCGGCCCCGGCGTCAGTTGATGGTGCATACCCCCTGGTCGATCACCACCACACCGTCCTGGTTCGTGGTGCGAAAGAGCGCCCGGCTCCCGTCGACCCACATGGACACGGTCAGTCCGTCGCCCGGCATCACCGGCCTCGAGAAGCGCGCGTTCATGGAGCGGAAGCGGGACGGGTCGCTGTCGCAGAGGGCGTGCAGGAGTGCGCGCCCCGTGAACCCGTAGGTGCACAGCCCGTGCAGGATGGGCCGGTCGAAGCCACCCATGGCGGCGAACGACGGGTCGGAATGCAGGGGGTTACGGTCTCCGGAGAGCCGGTAAGTGAGGGCCTGGTCTTCGCGCGTGGCGTAGGTGACCTGGTGGGTCGGTTCGGCGTCCGGGAATTCCACCTTCGCCGACGGGCCCCGGTCGCCGCCCCAGCCGCCCTCGCCGCGGCAGAACAGCGTGGATCGCGTACGCAGGAGCGGCTTGCCGGTGGCCGTGTTGACGGCTTCCGACTCCATCTCGATGACGGCCGCGTTACCCTTGTCCCAGATGCCCGCGATCCGGCCGTGGCTTTCGAGTTGCCCGTCCGGCGGAATCTCGTCCAGAAGTTCGATGCCCTGTTCGCCGTGCACCATCAGCGCCGGATTGAAGCTGCCGACACTGCCAACGGGCACGCCGCCCCCGCCGATGATCACGGCGAAGGTCGGAAAGACCCGTTGTGGCGTGTCCCTGGTATTTTCAGTGGTGAACGGAAGTTCGCCGGTACCCGCGCCGATGCCGACGGCGTAGAGCAGCGCGTCCTTGGATGTCCAGCTGTGCGTGGAGGGTCCCCCGGTTTCGCCGACCGCGTCGGGATTGATTGGCATGACTTTCCCCGTTGTCGATTTCGCCCGCACCATAAACGATGCCCGAATGCCGCGAAAGGAAGTCTCGCGCGGTTCCTTGAACCTGTTGTGAGAACCGCATGCTGCCTTGACCCCGGCGCCTTTGGAGTGAACACTCGCAAGTCCTGTGCGCAAAGTGCGCAACGTGCGCCGAACGGCGGGCGCGTAGCTCAGTTGGTCAGAGCGCTGTCTTCACATGGCAGAAGTCGCTGGTTCGAATCCAGCCGCGCCCACCACCTTGCAGTGGTCATTACCGGACGACCGCAATTCGGCACAGCCGATCAGTTGAACACCAGTTGGGGCACGACCACCTCCCACTCGTCGCACTGCAGCCCCTCCCGGTATTCCGGTTCGCTGTCTTCACGATTCCAGGTCACGATGGCATGTACGCGTGCCGAATGCACTTTGCCAGCGGGTTGATACTGCCTGGCGAGCCGGCAGACGGTGGGGCCGTTCGGGAGGGCGAGTTCCCAGGGGGAATGGGCGGTTCGCACGGTGAGTTCGTCACCCGGCCGGAGTTGCCGGATGGCATCGTGAATGGGGCGCCAGGCCCCGTGCCGGCCGGGGAAGCTCAGGTTCACGTCCGCAAGGCCCAGGGTCTCCCGTCGTAAATCGAGCTGCGCGGGAACCACGCCCGGTGCAACGATGCGCCGGTGCACCACCGCGGGGTGTCCGCGCAGCTCCGGAAGCGGCGAAGCGCGCATCTATTCTCCGCCGCGCCGGTTCGATGAACGCGTTGGCGGCGTCGATGATGTGGGCGGTGGAGCGATAGTTCTCGGTGAGCCAGTTGCGCCGGGCGGAATAGTCCGATTCGAAACGCCGGATGAACTCCACCGATGCGCCCATGAAGCTGTAGATGTTCTGGTCGTCGTCGCCCACCGCGAACACCGTCAGCTTGCTGTCGTCGTCGTTGAGGGTCCGTCCGGCCAGGGCGGAGATCAGCTCGTACTGGTCCGGGTCGATGTCCTGGTATTCGTCCACCAGGACCCAGCGAAAGCCGGCCAGCAGCCTCTCGCGCTGGGTATCGGCTTCCTCCGGCTCCCGCCACGGCGATTGTACGCCGGGTCGTCGGCTGCCGCGCGTCCAGTTCCGGATTGTTGACCTGTCCCCGGACGAGCCCGCCGTCCTGATAGTGCTTGACCAGGCGATGATAGGGATTGGCGGGGAAGGCCAGCCGGCTGAGGCGCAGGGTGTCCTGCACCGGCAGGCGCAGCAGGGCCAGCTGCGCCGGACGATCCGCCAATCGCGAGAGGTCGAGGGCGGCGCCTTGACTTGATGTAGGGCGCTTCACTAGAGTTCGCGCCACGGTGTGACTGTCAGCAATGCAGTCTGAGAGGAGCGAAGTACCGTGCGAACAGGTCCGTCGACAAGCCTGCGGTCGGGGTGGCAGAAGACTTCTTACTGGGTAGTGAAGTCCGACCGGTGGCTGAAGTTCCTGGTGCAGGCGTTGTTCTATGTCGTGTTGCCTGCAGCGATAGCCGGAAGCCGCCCGCTGGACGACGCGCCACTCATCGAAACGCTGATGAAAGCGCTACCGGCGCCGGCGGGTTTCCTTGCGCCCTATCTGGTGCTGATCACCCTGTGGCTTTGGGTCGCGACCGTTCCCGGGTCCGATCGTGAAGGATCCCTTTGTTGCTATCCATACATCTATGAGCCTCTCAACACGATCCCGATATCTATTTGCGTTTCGTCAAAAGAGGCGTACGTGTTCCGCCACGAAGACAGTCGTTGGTACGATTGGCTCATCAAGGATGAATTTTTTGGGCGATTGGACATCGAATACGGTCTGTCGCTGATTAAGGCAGGAGAAAATTAAGTTGCGTAGATACTACTTCAAGAGACGTAAAACTGAATATGTTGATGGCGGTGACTGCGCCGTCGAGATCCAAACGCCCGAAGTCGTGATGTCCGAGATATCTGCGGCACAGGCGCGCCGGCTTGCTCGGGAGAAGTTTGCCGGGCTTCGTGGCTATGTGGTTGAGCCGACGTTCGTCGCAGCCACTCCGAGGTCACTGAAACGCTGAATTCCCGCGGCGCTGCTGCGCGACGAGATTCGACCGCGCCATGAGCCCGAGCAACGTTTCGTCGACCGGGGCTGCGCCACTGTATTGAATTGTCTTGAGACCGCCTCTTCCGCGCGAGCGTCGCGGCGCGCAGGGGAGTTTTGCACGGGCAACTTCCGTTGATCGACACTAGTGGAGAAGTCGGCGAGGATCGGGCCGGAACTGCCGGTCGAGATCGATGCCAATGCGATCATCGGTGCTGGAACCACATAGCATAGGCCGGTTGGCGTG
>JAPOON010000898.1 GCA_026713405.1 Gammaproteobacteria bacterium | reverse complement strand
GGGCGTGCTCGATGAAGTCGACTTCATCATGGGCACGTTCAGCAAGAGCCTGGGCACCACGGGCGGATTCTGTGTCAGCCGGCACGAGGAACTGGCGCTCTTCCCTTACAGAAGCCGTCCCTACATGTTCACGGCGTCGCCCTCTCCGGCGGTGATCGAATGTACGCGGTCTGCCCTGCGCGCGATACGTACGCGGCCGGAACTGCGGGCTCGCCTGTGGCGGAACGCAACGAGGCTGCGTGAGGGCCTGACCCAACTCGGATTGCAGGTGGGCGACACGCCGTCGCCGGTGCTGGCCATTCGGCTTGCCGACCGCGCCGGGGCGCTGGCTGCCTGGAACGGCATGCTGCGGGAAGGGGTCTACGTCAATCTCATGGTGCCGCCGGCAGCGCCGGCCGGGGCGAGCCTTCTACGCATGAGCGTAAGCGCCGCCCACACGGATGAGCAGATCGACGAGATCGTCCGCGTCACGCGGCGTGTGGTTGTGGAGTCTGCGGAACTCACCTGAAGGCGCCCTCGCGGTACAGGCGCCAGACCAGCGGCCATGCGAACAGCAGGGGATGGCGCCGCTGCCGCTCCGTGGCCTCGATGCGCACGCCGGAGTGCCTTTCCAGCTTCCACAACATGTAGCCGACCGGATCGTCGAAGGTGAGCACGGACTTGAGAATGCGCGCACCGGATAGTGCCTTGCCGGCCACCTGCCGCAACCGCCAGAGGACGGGACGATCCTTGCCGCGCCCCCGCGCATCGAACAGGGAATCGTAGTAGGCGCGGTTGGCTGCGTAGATTTCGCCGTACTTGCCCGAGCGCTCCGAGCGAAGCTCGGCCGCATAGGTGCGTTCGAATACGGCCAGCCAGTAGCCCTCGGGCGCCGTCAGGGCATCCGGCGAACCCATGGCGTCGAGCAGCCGTCGGGCGGACCGCGCGGCGATGTACTTCAGGCGCGCCAGGATCTCGTCGTCGCGGCAATGGATCAGGCGGCTCGGCTGCACGAACCGGGCCCAGAAGTAGGGATGGAAGTCCGCTGTTACGGCGTTTACCAGCTGATGGGTCAAGAGCACGCTGACCTTTGCGCGCAACTCGCCGTCCGAGACCACATAGACGTTCGGCGGCAGCGCGCTGCCAAGCCAGCGGTCCAGGCGTGGCGAGGGGGGATACTGGCGCAGCAGCACGTACAGGTCGGGCATCGCCTCGGCATTGCCGCGCAGATAAGAGCCGTACAGGACGATGGCATCGATGCCGTCGCCGTAGCGTTCGTCCAGTTTTGCGATCACACCCGCCAGGGCCGGGTCGTCCGGCGCTTCGAGCAGCGCAAGTCCTGCAAGGTGCTCAGCCATACGCGCGTCGGGTCGAGGAGAAGGTGCGGAAGCTCTTCGGATGTTTGCGCCGGGCTTCGTCCTGGGCCAGCCAGGAGGTCAGGGGGCCGCTGGTCATGCGTATGCAGCAGGCGAATGCCAGCCGGCCCAGCATGATGACGCTGGAGGCCAGGGTCCAGAAGGCCACCAGTTCGAAACCGAGGCCGGGTTCGCCTACCAGCCAGCCGGCCGTCAAAAGCACGAGGCAGGGGTTGCGGCGGGCGGTGAACAGCCGGAACCAGGCATCGAACGGGCGCCAGGCGAAGAGGCTGACGGACCCCAGCCCATGGAAAGCCCCTTCGATCAGGCGTCCCCCCGCATAGCCGGCGACGATGAAGATCATCAGTGCCTCGAAACCGAAGCCAAGCTGCGGCTCGAACCCCGCGAGCGACAGCCCCCACAGCCAGTACCAGAACGGTGGGTGCAGGATATCCATGCCGTGATCGAGCCAGTGCCCGAACTTGCTCGACTGCACGGTCACCCGGGCCAGCTTGCCGTCCACGGTATCCAGGTAGGTCATGAACCAACCGAGCAGCAGGCCCCAGAAATAGAAGCCCTCGTAGAACAGCCAGCAGGTGGCCAGCATCTGGGCGAAGCCGATGCAGGTGACGGCATTCGGCGTGATGCCGGCGTTGGCGCAGATGCGCACCATGGCCTTGGCGGGCACCGGCCACCACCACTTGGTGATGAAGTCGGTGATGCCCTTGTAGGAGATGCCGTACAGTCGATCTTCCAGCGCCTGCGCGGTGGCGGCCGTTATGGGCTCGAGCAGCGGTGGCTCGGTTTTGCGCAGGTCCGCCTCGAAAGCATCGAGGTCGCCCGCATCGATGGTTGGAATCGAGGGGCTCG
>JAPOON010000897.1 GCA_026713405.1 Gammaproteobacteria bacterium | reverse complement strand
ACGGGCCGGGCCGGGCCGGCCGTGGGGGAACCGCGCGGGCGGGGGGTGACCCATCTCTAGGACCCGGGTCCGACAGTCAAGCCGTTCACGGTGATCGCGGCCCTGGAGTCGGGCCGCTACCGGCCGGACACGATCATCGACACCTCGCCGGGTTATATGGGCATCAGGGGAAAACTGATCGAAGACCCGCTCAACCGCGGCCGCATAACCCTGACCCGGGCGCTGCACAAGTCCAGCCAGGTGGGCTTTGCCAAGGTGGCGCTCGATCTGCCGCCCCGGGCCGTTCACGACGTGCTGCGCCGCGCGGGCGCCGGTGACTTCGTCAGCAGCGGCCTGCCCGGAGAGACCATGGGGCATCTCGACGACGCGGGGCTGAAGCATCCGGTGGTGCGGGCGACCCTGGCGTTCGGCTACGGCCTGACGCTGTCGCCGCTGCAACTTGCCCAGGCCTACCTGACACTGGCCAGCGGCGGTGTACGCATGCCCATCTCGGCACTGAAGCTCGACAGTCCGCCGGACGGCGAGCGGGTGTTCGATGCCCGTACCGCCACCACCGTACTGGGCCTGATGGAAGGCGTGACCTCCCGGGAGGGCACCGCGCCGGGCGCGCGCGTCCCGGGCTACCGGGTGGCCGGAAAAACCGGCACCACGCGCATCGTCGACGCCAGTGGGTACACGGACAAGCGGCACGTGGCGCTCTTCGTCGGCGTGGCGCCGGTGACCGATCCCCGCTTCCTGATGGTCGTGGTGGTCAACGATGCCAGCGGGCCGCGCATCGGCGGCGGGGCGGTTGCCGCCCCGGTGTTCGCCCGTGTGGCGGAGCGCGCGCTGCGGTTGATGGGCATTCCGCCGGACGGCGAACAACTCGCCGCGGCGAGCGTGCCCGAGGGGCGTTCGTGAAGCGCGGGTCGATGACCCTGCGCGAGCTGCTGGGCGATCCCGGCGTGCCGGATCTGGCGCTTACCGGGCTGTCGGAGGACTCCCGGACCGCCGATTCCGGAGATGCCTTCGTCGCGGTCAGGGGCGCGTCCGCGGACGGCCACGATTACGCGGCGCAGGCAGTCGGGCGCGGCGCCGTGTGCGTTCTGTCGGAACGTGAATTGCCGGATTTGGGCGTCCCGGTGGTGGCGGTCGGCGAGTTGCGCGAACGGCGAGGGGCGCTGGCGGCGCGCTTCTACGGTGAACCCAGCCGGGCAATGCGCTGCGTGGGTGTCACCGGCACCAACGGCAAGACCTCCATTGCCCACCACATCGCCGACATGGCCGGTGGGCTCGGGCAGCGGGCCGGCTATCTCGGCACACTGGGATGGGGCGAAATCGGCCGGCTCATGCCGGCTGCTCTCACCACGGCGGACGCCATCGCCACCCAGCGGCGGCTGGCCTGCCTGCGCGAACGTGGCTGTGCCTGGGCCTGCCTGGAAGCGAGTTCCCACGCGCTGGCCCAGGGCCGGGTGGACGATGTCCGTTTCGAGAGCGCGGTTTTCTCCAACCTCACCCGCGACCATCTGGACTACCACGCCGACTTCGCCGCATACGGAGCGGCGAAACGGCGGCTTTTCGAGTTCCCCACGGTTCGTCTCGCCGTGATCAACGTCGACGATGCGTTCGGCCGGGAATTGGCCGCGAGCCTTGATGGCCCGGAGGTGATCACCGTCGGCCGCAATGGCGGTGATTTGTCCTGGGATCGCGTGAGTTTTCACGACAACGGGGTGAGCGCCCGCCTGATCAGCCCCTGGGGAACCGAAGAGATCGACCTGCCCGTGTTCGGCGAGTTTTCCCTGGCCAATGTCGCCGCCGCGATCGGCGTGCTGGCCGGGGGCGGGCTTGCCTTCGGAGACCTTGCCGAGTGTGCCGGCCGCCTCACGGGGGTTCCCGGCCGCATGGAGTTTTTCAGGGCGCCGGGATTGCCCACGGTGGTGGTCGACTACGCGCACACGCCCGATGCCCTTGAGAATGCCCTTGCGGCTCTTGCCGCCCACTGCCGCGGCCGCCTGATCTGCGTCATCGGCTGCGGCGGCAACCGGGACCGGGGCAAGCGGCCGTTGATGGCCCGGGCGGCAGCCGCGGCCGCAGACGCGGTCTGGCTCACCAGCGACAACCCCCGTCGCGAAGAGCCGGCCGCCATCATCGCGGAGATGCGTGCGGGCCTGTCCGAAAACGCGGACGTTCGGGAAGAGGTGGACCGCGCGGCAGCCATCGCCGGTGCCATCGCCGTTGCGGAACCCCGGGACCTGGTGGTCGTTGCCGGCAAGGGGCACGAGACCTCCCAGGAGATTGGCGGTTGCCGACGGCCCTTCAGCGCGCGCGAAACGGTGCGCCATGCGCTAGCCGGACCTAGTCATGAATAAACTACTGCGGTCGTCAATAGCAGCGAAAACACAGGGCGGGCTTCCGCCGCGTGCTCACCGTGCTATCAAGCGCGCCTGCGCGCGCTCTGGTGCGCGCCACCCTGCGT
>JAPOON010000896.1 GCA_026713405.1 Gammaproteobacteria bacterium | reverse complement strand
GAGGTAGCGGGGCTGCTGGAAGACCGCGCCAAGGTGGAAATCGAGACCACGGCGGTGATACCGGCGTGAACGGAAGTGGTTTTCCGAAACCTGCCGCGCGAAAGCCAATCCAGACCTCTTGTTCGCGGATAAGTTGTCAGATGAGTCAAAATCCCTCCCGGTCACTGTTTTCTCGTCGGGCTGGGGCGTAGCCCCGTTGGGCGATGAGTGAAAAACCTCTACAAACGGTGGACAGCAAACAGGCGCTGAGGGCCTGGGTACAGCTCCTGAAAACCGCCAAGCGGATCGAGAGCGAAATAGCCAGCCACTTTGCCAACGAGCACGGTACCTCGCTGTCGCGTTTCGATGTGCTGGCCAATCTCGAGCGCTCGCCGGGACACGCCACGGGCACCTCGCAACTGTCGAAAATGCTGCTGGCTTCCCGGGGCAATATCACCCGGCTGCTCGACCGCATGGAGAACGACCGGCTCATTGGCCGCGAGTCCAGCCCCAGTGACAGGCGGGTCAGTGAAGTACGCATGACCGATGCGGGAGAACGGCTGTTCGCAAGCCTTGCCCCGGACCATGAAGGTTGGGCGCAGGACATATTCGGAGCGTTGAGCGAGGCGGAGCTGGCCGACCTGATCGCCATGCTCCGCAAGCTGCGGACGCGCCTCGACTCGCTGTCGAAGTCGTGATGCGGTGGTAGTGTGCGCGCCGAACAGCAGCCCGTGGCTTAGGTCAGGGGTAGCACCGGGAGAGACGCGAGGGGAGGGCGAATGGCTGCAAATGAACAGGCGCCGGTCGCCGGCAGGGGGAACCCTCCAGTCGGCCCGGCTCAGAAGGAGAATTGACAATGCTGGTGTATTACCGCGAACTGACCGTTGCCTGGGGTGAGTCCGACCCGTTCGGGCTGGTGTATTTCCCCCGCATGCTGGCCTGGTTCAACGATGCGGAGCACGAGTTCTTCGCCCAGGCCGGCTACCCGGTGACCCGCATGGTGGCGAGCGACCGTACGGCGTTCGTCATGGGGCGCGTGAACTTCGAGTTTGTCGGCCCCGCGGGCTACGGCGAAAAGATCGTCACCCGGTTGGCCGTGAAGGAGATCACCAACTCGACGGTGACCTGGGATTGCAGTGCGCGCCGCGCCGACAAGTCGCTGGTGACGCGTGGGACGGCGACCAGGGTCTACGCCAGAATCCGGGAAAACGGCGAGTTGAAGGCGAAGCCGATTCCCGACGGCATCCGCGCGCTGCTCGGCGCGGCGACGAACAATGATTGAGTCGAAGCCGCCGGGCGCGCGCGGCGCCACGCAACAGGCCGTGCCGGAGATTAGCGGGGCTGATGCGCTGCTGGCCCAGATTCTCGCCAACGGCGTAGACACCATCTACGGGCTGCCCGGCGGGCAGCTCGATCACTTTTTCGATTCGATGCACCGGGCCGGCAACCGCGTTCGGTTTGTCGGCAGCCGGCACGAACAGGGCGCCGCCTACATGGCCCTCGGTCATGCCCGTTCCACCGGCAAGCCGGGCGCCTACTGCGTGGTTCCGGGGCCGGGCGTGCTCAATACGGGCGCCGCCCTCTGCACCGCCTTCGCCACCAACGCGCCGGTACTCTGCCTGACCGGGCAGATCCCGAGCGTGGGCCTCGGGCGGGGCATCGGCTATCTGCACGAACTGCCCGACCAGTTGGCGACGCTGAAAACGCTGACGCGCTTCTCCGAGCGCATCATGGCGCCCGAGGCGGCCCCCGAAGCCGTCAACGAGGCGTTCCAGCACATGCTGGGCGGTCGCCAGGGGCCGGTATCCCTCGAGATGCCAATGGACATCATGGAACGGAAGGGCCGGGTGACGTTGCTGCCGGGCGCTTCCTTGAACGATGCAGGCGATGTCGACCCGGATGCTGCCTCTGCCGCCGCGCGCATGATGGCGAAATCCAGGGCGCCCGTGATCATCGCCGGCGGCGGCGCCGTGGCTGCCCGGGCCGAGGTCAACGAACTGGCCGAACGCCTGCAGGCGCCGGTGGTGACCTTCCGCAACGGGCGCGGGGTGGTTTCCGACCGCAGCTATCTTGCCCAGAACCTGGCGGCCGGATACGAACTCTGGCGTACCGCCGACCTGGTCATCGGCGTCGGCAGCCGCATGGAACAACAGTACCTGCACTGGGGCATGCCCAAGGGCAGGGGCGTGATCCGCATAGACATCGACCCGGAGGAGATCGCCCGCCACCCGGCGCCGGATGTGGCGCTGATCGGCGATGCCGGGGCGGCCATCGGCGCGATCCTGGGTGCACTCGAACCGATCGGCGGAACGCGGCCCTCGCGGGAGGGCGAATTGATTGCTCTGAAGGCTGCCGTGCGCCAGCAGATCGAGGCGGTTCAGCCCCAGGTTGCCTACCTGGACGCAATCCGGGAGGCGCTTCCGGACGACGGCTATCTCGTGGATGAGATCACCCAGGTCGGCTACGCCTCTTGGTATGCGTTCCCGGTCTACGAACCGAGGCACCTG
>JAPOON010000895.1 GCA_026713405.1 Gammaproteobacteria bacterium | reverse complement strand
TGGCTCGCGGTGCCCATCTTCGCGGCCAGATCGCCCAGCCATTCGCCCCGGTTCGGGTATTGCGCCGAAATGAGCGAACCCTGGAATACGCCCCGCGTATCCCCGGCCACCTGCTGGAGAACACCGAACAGTTCACGCAGCGAACCCAGCCTGCGGTCGAGTTGTTCCTGGAGGTCGAGGAGCCTGATTTCGTTTTCCTCGAACTGGGTCTCGAGGCGGTCGGAACGCCGTTCCTCGGAGCGCCGCTCAGCCTCTGCGTTGGCCAGCAACTCGGCCTGCGCTGTCTTGTCGTTCTGGAAACGCCGTTCGCGCTGCACGTGTTCCCGGGATTCGACGACCCGGCGATCTTCGACGTTGCGCAGCAACTCATCGAGGGTGTCCGCCTCTACCGGCTGGGTATCTGCCGCACCCGACGCTTCCTGAGCCAGTGCCAGGGGCGCGGCAACAAGAAGGCCGCCCAGAGCAAGAATTCGTTGAAGTCTGTTCATGACGGTTACGCCTCCGGGCCGGTGATGGGCAGGGTCAGCATATCGACGGAGAGCTGCTTGCGGGCCATGCGGATGCCATTCCTGACCGGCGTCGTGTATTCGTCCCCAATGGGCTCCCAGGCTCTGGATGCCTGATTCCACATGCCGGTCTCCTCACCGTCCGGGGTCTGGTAGACAAGGCTCACCCGCCCCATCTTGAGCACGTCGACCTTCCGGTCGACGCCATTGAGTTCGATGGTGTCGGCATAGGTTTCCATCGTGCGGCCGTATTCGTTTTCGATCTGGAACGCCCGCAGGACCTGGGAGAATTTTTCGGAAACGGCCACATCGGCCCGGTCCATCATTTCACGGAGAACGTCAATGCGGTTGTAGCGCTCATCGAGCAGGAACGGCAGGTCGAGGCCGACAAACTGGTCGAGGCCCTCAATCATGCGCAGCATCAGCGGCGTGATCTGCCGTTCGATGATCGTCACCTCGTCGATGGACTGGGCCAGTTGCTCCATTTCCTGCTGCTGGCCGGAAATCTGCTTCTCGAGCTGGCGGTTGTAGACCCGCAGGCCCTCGATCTGCTTGAGCACCGTCTTGTATTGGTTCAGCAGTTGGCGCGTCTCTTCGGTAAGCGCATCGATCTTCGCCTGCGAAGTCTTGGCCTGCTGGTTGATGCGCTCGGCCACCTGGTAAATATCCGCCAGCGTGGCCGCCGACACCGAACTGCTGAATCCGGCGGCAAGCGCCAGCGCCAACATGGAGAGCCAGTGAATGGTTCGATTTTTCATACGAGTTCCTGCAGGAATGATTGATTGCAGCCCGATGGGTCTACGTGTTTGACGCGACGACCTCCCGGCAGCCATGCAGCTTTCCGGCGAAATGCGCCCCCCCGCTGTAGTTGCGCGAAGCATCAACATACACGTTCAGGATGTCAAGGTTCAACAGGTCCAGCGGGGCGATGGCCCGCATCAGCCCAGGTTCTCCGCGAAGAACGCAAGCGAACGCTCGCGGGCAAGCGCGGCGCTCGACGCATCGTGGCTGCCCCGGTGATCGCAGTTGAATCCGTGATCGGCGTTGTAGACATGGACCGTCACCTCCGGCTGGGCCTCCCTGACCTTGTCCACGTCGCTCATGGGAATGTGTGCGTCGAGTTCGCCGAAATGCATGATCACCGGGCACTTTGGCGCCCGCCCGGCTTCTCCCGCAATGCCGCCCCCGTAGTAGCAGGAAGCCGCCGCGACCCGTTCGAGTTCGCAGGCCGACAGCCAGGTCAGCAATCCGCCGAAGCAGTACCCGACCACGCCGACCTTGCCGTGCTGCGACGCGTGATCGATCGCCGCCTGCAGATCGGCCAGCGTGTTCTGCATCTGCAGCTGCTGAAACGCGAGTTCGATACCGCGCCCCATGTCCGCTTCGGTGTAGCCGAGCTCGATATCGGATTCGACCCGGTCGAATATCTGGGGGGCCACCACCGCATAGCCTTCGCCGGCATATCCGTCCGCCACCTCACGGATGTGGCTGTTGACGCCGAACACCTCCTGAATGACCACCAGCCCGGCCTTAGGCCGCCCGTCGGGCATGGCCTCGTACGCGGCGAATCCAAAGCCGTCCGCCGAACTCAAGCGTATTTTCGTTCCCATCCGTCACCTCCTTGGATCGGCGCACTTTGTAACACACACGGAAGTCGTCTACCACGACCGCCGGCGCGGTGTCGCCGCCGCGGATGCGTCGCACGTTCCGATTGCGGGGAAATCTGCCCGCGCGGCCCGTCCCGTCGGTGTTGAAGCGTTCATGAAACTGTAATAATCGTCTCTCAAACTGCCGCTGTCCCAAGAGATGAGGCCGGCCCCGGAATCCGTAGCACGCATGACACCAGGACGTGGCCGAATAATCCATCCGTGCCGTGACATCTCGATGTGAACAAGCCCCACACCCGCCCGGCGACCGCCATGAACAATTCGGTACTGATCGTAGAGGATGAGCAGGAAATCAGGGAGGTGCTCGGCTTCGCCCTGTCGCGAAACGGCTTCGAGGTCGGTGAAGCCGCAAGCGCGGAGGAAGCGCTCGAACAACTCGAGGGGCCCCTGCCCTCACTGCTGATCATCGACTGGATGCTGCCTCGCATGAGCGGCATCGACCTGGCCCGCCGGTTGCGCAACGACGAGCACACCGCCGGGCTGCCGATGATCATGCTCACCGCCCGCGGCGAGGAAACCGACAAGCTCAAGAGCTTCGACTCGGGCATTGACGACTACATCACCAAGCCCTTTTCGCCCAGGGAACTCGTGGCCCGCATGCGCGCTCTCCTGCGCCGGGCCGGAACTCCGGACGACGGCATCCTGCGCGCCGGCGACATGGAACTGGATCTCAATTCACACAAGGTGCTGGTGCGGGGCGCCGCGGTCAAGATCGGGCCGACGGACTTCCGCCTGCTGGAATTGTTCATGCACAACCCCGACCGGGCCTTCAGCAGGTCCCAGCTGCTCGACCGGGTCTGGGGCCGCAGCATCTATGTCGAGGAACGCACGGTCGACGTCCACGTACTGCGCCTGCGCAACACGTTGAAGCCCTACGGTTACGACAAGCTCATTCAGACCGTGCGCGGCGTCGGCTATCGGTTCAGCGCGCCGGGCTGAACCCGGCATTCGAGGCGCAGCGAGTCAGCGTCGCGCGAACGGCGTCTGGATGAGGTGGTGCCCGCCGTCCAGCATCAGCGTCTCGCCGGTCACGATACTTGCCCCGTTCAGGAAGTAGACGATCGCTTCCGCGACCGTATCGGCGGTTGCCGTCTGCCGTAACGGAACGTTTTTCTCCAGAAAGGACCGGGTGCGTTCGTAGACCTCGGCCCCGAGCCCGGCAGCCAGCCAGTCTCCTTGAATGAAGCCCGGGCAGACCGTGTTGACCCGGATTTCCGGGCCGAGCACCCGGGCCAGCGACAACCCCAGGGTAATCAGGGCTCCCTTGGAAGCGGCATAGGCAATGGAACTGCCGATCCCCATGACCCCGGCGATGGAGGCGACGTTGACGATGCTGCCACGCCCTCCCCGCCGCATCAGCGGCGCGGCCGCGCGCGCCATCTGGTAAGGGCCGACCAGGTTGACGCTGTAAATGTCCAGGAAATCCTGCCCGCTCAAGCCGTCCAGATCCTCGTGCGCACAGAACTTCGTCGTTCCGGCGTTGTTGACCAGCCCGTCAAGCCGGCCCCAGCGGGACTCCGCCGCTGCGACCAGGCCGCGGCAGTCTTCATCCTCCGCAACGTCGGCACGAACCACCTCCGTCTCCACGCCGAATTCCCGGCAGGCGGCCGCGGCCGCTTCGGCCCCGTCGGCATTGCGCGAGTAGTTGACGACCACGTTGCAGCCCGCTTCCGCCAACTGGCGCACACAGGCCGCCCCGACGCCTGAAGACGATCCCGTGACGATTACCACCGCTTCCTGCAAATCCATCATTGCGCCAACCCTCTCAAAATGTGATTCCTCTGCTGATGCGCATGAATCCCGGCACGGCTGAAAGGTCCCTGTCCGTCGCGGTTTTCAGCGGCGGCCGCCGCACGGCCTCGAGCCCGGGTTTCCGATCGGATGCCCGTTCGGTAGGAGTTT
>JAPOON010000894.1 GCA_026713405.1 Gammaproteobacteria bacterium | reverse complement strand
GGCTTGTCAATGCCGTGTCCCGCGTTGCGGAACTCTTCGTAAACTGCGTCGGGTCGAACGGACCACTGGGCGATGTCGTTGCAGAGGCTGACCACACCATCGAGCGCGTTGCCGATCGGCGCACTAACTCGTTGAATCCATTCGTGCGAGAGTGTCAAATTTGGATGCCGATTCACGTTCAGGCCCTTTCCTCCAGGCTCAATCCGGACCACAGCAGGTCGGCTACCTGGTCGATCACCCGATCGATGTCGCTTGCCTGATCGCGCAGCCACCAAAGCGTCACAAAATGCAAGGCGCCCAGCAGCCCGTACGACCAGACGGTAGCAACGCCGCCATCGGCGCCCCGTGCCGCCCGGTAGGCGGCGATGGGTTCGGCGAACTGCGCGGCAGCGCCGTCGGCGAGCAGCAGCGACCGCTGAACCCGGTCTTCGCGCGCACCGCCCGCGGTGACGAACAGGTACAGGTGCCTCTCGCGGGCGGCCAGTTCCAGGTACCCGGCAACCAGGTTGCGTAGCCCCTCGCGCGGTGCCGAGGCTTGCGCAACCAGGCGGGTAACCGATTGCGACATGCGCGCCGCCAGCCGCTCGGCCAGCGCGTTGACCAGCGCATCCCGGTCGCCCACGCCGCGGTACAGGCTGGGTTTGGTGACACCCGCCTGGGCTGCAATCGCCTGCAGCGATACGTTGGGCCCCTTGGCGCGAATGAGCTTTTCGGCCGCCGCGAGCAGCATTTCGCGGTCCGCAATAACTCCGTCTGCGGCCGTGCGCCCGGCCGGTCTGCCGGGTCGACGGGTTGGCGCCGCCTTGCTGTTCTGCGCTGGCGTGTGGCTGGACATCCCATTAAATTACCACGGGTAGATTTATCCTGCCCGGCGAATTAACATAGCCGCCCTTGCACTCGCCTCGACCCGGGCTCAGGGAAGATACCCTCTCCCGTGTGCGCCGGCGTCGCGAATTCGGCCGGGTGCGGTTACAACCACAGGGAGCATCCAGCCATGGCAGAAGTCGTAGAGAGCACACCGGTCCACCTGCGGGGCAACGGCCGACCCATTACCGAGGAGCGCACGCTTACCGCCCTGAAGGTGACGGGGACCATTCCCGCCGAACTCGATGGCCGTTTCGTTCGCAATGGCGCCAACCCCTTCACCGGGACGAGTTCGCATCCGTTCTTCGGCGACGGCATGGTGCACGGTATCAGGCTGCGCGACGGCAAGGCCGAGTGGTATCGCAACCGCTACGTGCAGACACCCTTCATCGCCAACCCTTCCACCGACATTCTCGACCCCTCGGTGTTGATGGACATGAAGTCCTCGAAGGCGAATACCCACGTCATCGGCCATGCCGGCAAGGTTCTCGCGCTCGAGGAGGGCCACTTTCCCTATGTGCTCGACGGCGAACTCGAAACCGTCGGCCCGACCGATTTCGACGGCGTCCTGAACGGCTCATTCACGGCCCATCCGAAAATCTGCCCGGTCACCGGCGAGTTGCTCGCCTTCGGCTATTCCGCGTTCGAGCCCTACCTGCGCTACCTGCGCGTGTCCGCGGACGGCAGGCTCGTGCAGGTCGAGAACATCACGGTGGGCGGGCCGACCATGATGCACGACTTCAACATCACCCGGAACAACGTCGTGTTCATGGACCTGCCGGCGGTGTTCAACATGGAACTGGCAATGAGCGGCGAAATGCCCATTCGCTGGGACGACAACTATCCGGCACGCCTGGGCGTGATGCCCCGCGACGGCAGCGACGAACAGGTCAAGTGGTACGACATCAATCCCTGTTACGTCTTTCACCCGATGAATTCCTACGAAGACGGCGATTGCATCGTGCTCGACGTCGCCCGTTTCAGCCACATGTGGCGCGACTCGTCCATGGACTTCCCGCCGCCGGACCTGTGGCGGTTTACCATCGATACCACGACGGGCAAGGTTCGCGAGGAACAGGTCGATGACCGCTCCGCCGAATTCCCGCGGGTCGCAGACAGCGTCATCGGCCTCAAGCATCGCTACGGCTACATGATGAGCATGTCCGAAGGGGGCTTCACGGACGACCCGACGAACGCCTCCGGCGCCATCCTGAAGTACGACCGGGCAACCGGCCAACGTTCGGCAATCGAACTCGGCCGCGGACGGGTCGGTGGTGAAGCCGTGTTCGCGCCATCGGCGAACCCGCAAAGCGAAGACGACGGCTACCTGATGACCTACCTGTACGACGCTCATTCGGACAGCAGCCGCTTCGTGATCATGGACGCGGCAACAATGGACGATGAGCCGGTGGCATCGGTCGAGTTGCCCCGCATTCCGAGTGGATTCCACGGAAGCTGGATTCCGGCGTCGGTGGTTGGCTGAGGGCCGACAATCGCCATGACCCGGGGCGTGAGTGGGCAACCCGGTCCCGCGGTGCCCTGATTGCCGAAATGTCGCGGCGGCGGCCTTATTGATGCCCCGACCTAAAATCGGTCGATGAAATAGCGTTCCGACCCGAACCACGCCGCGGAGCGGCTGAAGTCGATGAACTTGCGTTCGTCCTCCAGCATACGGTGAAGCTGTTTCGCGGCGGCGGGGCCGCTTGCGCGGCGCAGGCTGTCAAGCCAGGCCTCCGCGTGCCCGAAATAGGGTTCCACAAGCGTACCGCGCGCATTGCGCATGCCTTGCTCCAGCGCTGATTCGAAGCGGTGCACCTGCAGATAGCGAAGCATTGATCCAGCCCCCGCCATCGAGCGGATCAGAGGCCCATGGGCGGTGCGCCAGTAGTGCTGCGCCGCCTCTTCGGTCATTCCCGGGGGCGCGCGGAGGGCGAAATACAGCTTGGTCACGCCCGAGAAATCCCGCGCCACCACGCGCTCGAGAGGGTTGATCTGCGGGTACTCGTGCGCAAACCAGAGGGGAGAATTCTGCAGATCGATAAAGCGCCTCTCGTCCTCGACCAGAATCGCGCCTTCCTCCCGGCCGCCCGCCTCGATCAGCGTTGCCTCGCTTTCCCACCAGAGTTCGGCAACCCCGTCGTAGG
>JAPOON010000893.1 GCA_026713405.1 Gammaproteobacteria bacterium | reverse complement strand
TCGGCGCGCTCTTTTCGCCGATGGCGTAGTCCCGGTGGGTGGACACGACCGCGGTCGTTCGCTGCGGTGTGATCAGGCCCCGTTGCAGCGCCCGCCCCGCCTCGGCCAGTTCGCCGGCCACCACCACATCCACATGCCCCGGCACCGGCATCAGGGCGAGAATCGGGTTGGCGTCGGCACTTTTGCCGCCCGGAGCGATCTCCAGGTAATACACCGTGGCGCCCGTGCGCTGGGCAACGCCGGGAACGGCCGTGGACTGGGCCAGGCAGCCGGAGCGTTCGGCGCCTTCAATGAGCCAGTTGGCCAGCACCCCGCCACCCTGGCCGCCCATGGCGAGAATGGCGATCTTCAGCGGCTTCGCCGCCTCGCTCATGGTCTGCGCCAATCCCGAATCAGAACGCCCAGCGCTTCAGGCGCCGGTCCGTCCACGCCTGCAACAGCCCGATGACGGACGAACGCAGGGCCGCCAGGGCACGATCGGCAACGCTCGGGTTATAGACGATGTCCGCCTTGTAGAACGACGGGCACAGTACCGCCGCATGGGCCACTTCCCCGCACACGCCGCAGCCGACGCAACTGTTGACCACGGTGGCCACCGGGTCTTCGCGCAGCGGGTCGGGATTGTCCCTGATGGTCAGCGACGGGCAGCCGGACAGGCGGATGCAGGAATGATCGCCCGTGCAGGTATCCTCGTCGATGCCGAAACGCTCGCGCACATAACGCTTTTTCTGCCTGAGACGCTCCCGCACCTGGGGACGGATGCGCCGTTGCCGGTTGAGCTGACACTCCCCTTCCGCAACGATGAGCTTGGGCCCCTTCTCCTTCGTGGTCATGGCCTCGCGCAGGGCGTGCAGCGACTCCTGGATCCGGTAGGTGTGCACCTTCCGGATCCAGCGTACGCCGGCCCCCCTCAAGGCATCGACGATGGAAACCCGGTACTGGCGGTTTTCCGCGTCCGCCTGGGAGGAAGGAATCCACGGGCCGCCGGTGGCGGCGGAGTAGCCGTTGTCGATGACGACGATCACGCCGTCGTGCTCGTTCTCCACGGCATTGCCGATGCCGGTGGCCAGGCCGTTGTGCCAGAAGCCGCCGTCTCCCATGACGGACATCGCGCGCTTCCTGTGGCGCCCCATGAGTGCCGAGGCGCTCGACGGACCCAGCCCGTACCCGGTGATGGTGTTACCGATGTTGAACGGCGCCGCGGTGGCGAAGGAGTGGCAGCCGATGTCCATGCTCACCTGCAGTTCGCCGAACTCCTTCTCGATGAGTTTCATCGCCGAGAAGAACGGGCGCTCCGGGCAGCCGGTGCACAGGCCGGACGGCCGCTGCGGCACCAGCGCCGCCAGCTCATCCATGTCGACGCCGTTGGTACGAGCGAGCGGCGGCACCGTGACGGCCGCCGGCGCCCGCCGGCCAAGGAACTCGCGCAGGCCGCGTTCCATCAACTCGCAGGTATATTCGCCGGACATGGAAAGCACATCCTTGCCCACCACCCGTGTGGGGATGTCGCTGCGCTTCAGGATGCTGTTGATGCTCTGCTCGATATAGTCCGGCTGCCCCTCCTCGACGAGCAGCACCGCCTGCTTGCCCCGGCAGAAATCAATGATTTCAGACTCGACGAGGGGATAGACCACGTTCATCACGTACATGGGCAGGCTGGATTTGCCGAGCGCATCGGCACACCCCACATGTTCCATGGCCCGGTTCAGGGTGTTGTACAGCCCTCCCGGTACGATGATGCCCACGTCGCCGAACCGGCCCTCGAACACATCGTTGAGCGCCTGCTGCCGAATGAAATCAACGGCGGCGGGCCAGCGCCGCTCCACCTTCTCGGTCTCCTGCATATAGTTGAACGGCGGCAGCACGATGCGCTGCACATCGCGGGTCGGCGCGTCCAGGGCATCGGCGGCGGAGAAGGCGGGACGCACGTTGTCCTTCGTGTCCAGCACGCCGGTGACATGGCAGGCGCGTACCCGAAGCTGCAGCATGACCGGGGTGTTCGATGCCTCGGAAAGCTCGAAGCCGCGTTCCACGGCCGCGGCGATGCTGTTCAGGTTGGGGCGCGGGTCGAGCAGCCACACCTGTGACTTCATGGCAAAGGAGTGGGAGCGCTCCTGCATGATGGAGGCGCCCTCGCCGTAGTCCTCGCCGACAATGATCAGCGTCCCGCCCTTGACGCCGGCGGAAGCGACATGGGCCAGAGCATCCGAAGCCACGTTGGTGCCGACCGTCGACTTCCAGGCC
>JAPOON010000892.1 GCA_026713405.1 Gammaproteobacteria bacterium | reverse complement strand
CGGGTTTGCTGAGCAGCTACCTCAAGAAGCGCGGTGCGGCATCCTGACGGGTTCCCTTCGGCGACCCTACCGCCACCACCAACTCAAACGCCGCGGAGTGTGGGGAGCGCCATCGAACATTTGAAATACGTGGCGCCGGCGCTCACGGCTCGCGGAGTGTACCGCCGAGCGCCTCCCGTACCCGGGCATAGCCGATGCGTTCCTGCTCCAGGCGCACCCGTTCGCCGAGGCGGTTGGCGCACAGGTCCTCATACAGTGCCTTTTCCGCTGCGCTCAGCCGCGGCAGGCCGCGCTCAACCGGTGTTTTTTCCTGCCCCCAGAGCGGTTAACCGGCCAGAAGCGTGGCGCGGTCCATAAGGAACGACTCGGCGTGGGGCAGGTGGGCGCGCAACTGGTCGAGGATCGCGAATCCGTGCGTATCGATATCCCCCCAGTAGCGTAGCCGGCAGGCCTTT
This sequence comes from Gammaproteobacteria bacterium, assembly GCA_026713405.1. The sequence goes on along the minus strand of JAPOON010000892.1, from coordinate 1,393 downwards.
AGCCAGCGTGCCTTGCCCAGGGTTGCAAAGCCGTAGCCGGCGCCGAAGATCACCATGCTTTCCGGCACGTCCGGGAAGGCGAGAAAGTTGATCTCGTTTTCCGTAATGAACGCTTGCGAAACCCCCGGTTGCAGCGCGGCGAAGGTGGCTGCGTCGGTTTCGATATCGGCCAGGGGGCGCAAACCGAAATCGCCGCAGGAGGCATCCAGCATGCGAAAGCGGATGCGCTCCGGCTTTGCCCTGAGACCGTATCTGCGTTCGAACCGGCGCACGCCGGTCTCGTCCTCCTCGATGGCGGCGGCGGGCAGGGCGCAGTCGAGCAGTTCGCTCAACAGCCCGCGGTGCTTTTCGATGAACTTGGTGTGTACGCCGGGGATGTCCAACTGACGGACATAGATGCCCGGCCGCGGATGCTCTTCCATCCAGGCCACCACGTTCAGCAGCTTCTCCCAATCCCGCGCCTGGTTGAGGGCGACGAGGGGGCGCTTGCCCAACCACTCGAGCAAAACCGGCAGGCGCCGGCGCGTGAGACCCAGAACCTCCCGGAACCGATCGCGCTCGCGGGACTTGCCCAGCAGCGCGACGGCATCGTCCATGCTTTCCAGCCAGGCTGCCCGGGGCAGGGAATTCGCACCGAGCGTGCGATGGCGAAATTCCCGTTCCTCCATTCGCACATGCGTCATGGTGCGCAAGGCCCGGGCCCAGGTGCGGGCCTCATCGAATCGCTCGGCAAGCTCCGCCGACGTGGGGCCGCGAATCGGCAGCCGCCGGGGAAACAGGGGTTCGCCGGTAACGAGGCTGGCCAGCATCGCGCCCCGGTCCCACAGGCGCCCGGCCTGGCGGCGCACCTGCACCGGGGTGGTCCATGCAGCGGCGGCATCATGGCCTGGGTTATCCGGCGCCGTTGAACCGTTCACGCTCTTCGCGGTACTCCTCGATCGTCAGGTTGCGCAGCCTGGAAGCACGGCCGTCCTCGTTGTGCACGAACCCCACGCCGGCGACGAACGGTTCGATGACGTGAATCTTCTGCAGGGGCGTGACGATCAGCAGTTGCAGGTGCAGCGCTTCGAAGAGTTGCAGGGCGTACTGGGTGCTCTCGTCAGAGCCGCGTCCGAAGGCTTCGTCGATCGCCACGAAGCGGAAGGAACGGGAGCGCACCCGGTCGCGCTCCAGCCCGAACTGGTAGGCGAGGCTGGCGGCCAGCACCGTGTATGCCAGCTTTTCCTTCTGGCCGCCGGACTTGCCCCCGGAATCCGTGTAATGCTCGAATTCCGCGCCGTCCTCGCGCCAGCGCTCGCTGGCCGAGAAAACGAACCAGTTGCGCACATCGGTCACCTTGCCGGCCCAGCGGCGGTCCTGCTCGGCCAGGCCCTCCCGCCCGCGCAGGCGGTCG
>JAPOON010000891.1 GCA_026713405.1 Gammaproteobacteria bacterium | reverse complement strand
GTGCACCTTTGCACGGCGCATTGCATGGGTCGGGCCGGCATAGCTTTTTACATCCTCTTTGTAAACAAGGATTTACTGTCCGATACTGAAGTGGATTGAAATCCAAGGGACGACCCGAAAAAGGAAAGCAATTGAACCTGACCCCATTCACACATTCACACGACGAGCTTCTCGGTCGAGCACGGCGACTCTCCCAACGAATACCTGGCGCCAGTCCGGGGCTGCGGTAGCGGCGGGACAACATCGAGAGGGAATCTACTCCGTTGCCTCGTATACGACTTCGCCGTCCAAAAGGGTCATGACCACCGCGGTTCGGTGAATGTCGTACGGGTCGCTCTCGAACAGGTTCCTGTCCAGTACGACCAGGTCGGCCTTCTTGCCGACTTCAAGCGAGCCGATCTCGTCTTCCATGTGCAGCTGGTAAGCGGCGTCGATGGTGTAGCCGCGAATCGCTGTCTCTATATCGATCCGCTCGGTCTCGCGCGGCTGTACCGGTGCATCCGGATTTCCGGCTTCCTGGCGCGTGTGGCCGACTTCCATTTGGAGGACCGGCGACATGCCGGCCATACCGGCGCCGCTCGCTGGAAAGTCACTGCCCCAGGTGAGTTTCACGCCGAGTTTGTCGAGGCTGTTGAACCGCCAGAAGCGGCTGAACTGATCCACGCTGACGAATTGCTCGCCGTACGTGTCGTATGACGCCCACAACGGGGTGCTTTGCGCAATGACATCCAATTCGGCAAATCTTGGCAGGTCCTCGTCGGTGATGACCTCGATGTGGCAAATCGTGTAACGGCTCGAGCTGTCCGGGTGGGCGCTTCTCGCCGCCTCGATCGAATTCAGCGCCTCATGCACCGCGCGCTCGCCAAGGGCATGAATGTGCACATCGATCTGCTCCGCCCCGGCGCCGACCACCATTTCGGTCATCTGCTGCTGGGTATAGACCGTCTTGCCACTGTTGCCCGGTTCGCCCTGGTAGTCCTCGAACATGGCCGCCGTGCGGCCTTCGACCGTGCCGTCGTCCATGATCTTGAGCACGCGGTAGTGATAGCGCTCGCCCTTGATACGGTCGCCCCACGCCCCGGCCTCGCTTACCGCCCGTTCGACATCTTCCGGGCCGGCCGCGGCATAAGCGCCGACGATGCGTACCGTCAGGTCGCCGCCCTCCTCCAGCCTTTGCAGGACGTCGTGCAGGGAACCCTCCTCGCCGAACGCACCGGCATCGAAAACGGCGGTGACGCCGTAGCTGTTCAACACATCGATGACATGCGCGGTGCCGTCGACGATGACCTGCTCGGTGATGACGTTGAGTGCCTGCATCGCCAGTCCGGCCGTTCCTTCGAGCAGGTAGCCCGTTGCATCTCCCGACTCGTCGCGCTTGTAGTAGCTGAATCCGGGGACGGGGTCGGCGGTATCCTGTGTGATGTTCAGCCTCTCGAGCGCAGCCGAGTTTGCCCAGGCGGCGTGGAACCCCTCGTCCATGAGCAGCACGGGTCGATCGTCCACCACGGCATCGATCATTTGCCGCGTGGGCCCGGCGGGCCCGAACGTTGTGGCCAGCCAGCCGTAGCCGAACAGCAGCGGCGCTTTGGCGTTGGCTTTTGCGTACGCACCGATTGCCGCAATCCATTCATCGACGGTGCCGTAGGTATCCAGGGAGAGGGCCTTTGCGTAAGCGCCGCCGGATACCGGGTGCATGTGCGTATCGATGAACCCCGGCAGCAGCATCTTGCCGTCGAGGTCATAGCTGGCGGTGTTTTCTCCGGCTAGCGCGAGCGCTCCGGCGTTGTCGCCGACGTAGGCAATGGCATCGCCGTTCACGGCGACGGCTTCGGCCCAGGGCCTGTCGGCATCCAGCGTCCAGGCGCGCGCGTTGACGAAAACGATGTCGACGCCCGGCCGTGGCGGCTCGCTGCAGGCGGTGAGCAACAAAACGGCAGACAGAATGGAAGGCTTAAGCTGCATGGGTCGTACGGCCTCCCATGACGGTCCGTACAACCTTGATCTCCTTGATCGAATCCGGGTCGGCATGGTGCGGGTCCTGTTCGAGAATGACGAAATCGGCGAGCTTTCCGGCTGCAAGCGATCCCTTGATGTCCTCTTCGAAGGAGGCATAGGCGCCGTTGAGGGTGCAGATGCGCATTGCTTCGGTGACGCTGATGCGCTGGCTCGGCCCCCATACGCGGCCCTGCAGGTCCTTGCGGGTGACCATGCTCTGAATGGCCATCATGGGCTCGTAGGGCCCGGGTGTGTAGTCCGATGCCGGGGCGACCGGGATACCTGCATCGAGAAAGCTCCGGTGGGCGAACATCCGTTCCATCTTCTTCGCGCCGTAGTCGACCCACTTGTTGCCGTGATAGTGCGCGTAGGTATAGAACGGCGTCGGCACGACGCCCGCCGCCCTGATCCGTT
>JAPOON010000890.1 GCA_026713405.1 Gammaproteobacteria bacterium | reverse complement strand
CGTACGCCTGGTTGGCCTGGAACATGCAGCCGGCGCCCAGGCAGCCGACGATGATGCACACCGCGTAATACCAGGCCATCGCCTTGCCGAGCCGCGGCAGACGGCGTTCGCGCAGGCCCCTGTCCAGGTAGAACATCGGCCCCCCGGACACCGACCCGTCGGCATTCTCCTGGCGATACTTCACGCCGAGGGTGCATTCGACAAACTTGGATGCCATGCCGAGAAAACCGGCGACAATCAGCCAGAAGGTGGCTCCCGGACCGCCGATGGAGATTGCCACCGCAACATGCACGATGTTGCCGACCCCCACGGTGCCGGAAACCGCCGTGGTGAGCGCCTGGAAGTGAGAGACTTCCCCGGGGCCCTTGGGCTCATTGTCCAGCTTGCCGGTGACGATGCGAATGGCGTGGACAAAGCCGCGGATGTTGATGAACCGGAAATAGAACGTGAAGAAGACCGCGCCGGCAATCAGCCACAGAACGATCAGTTGCAGTTGCGCGTCGCCCACGGGTACGGCGTAAAACACGAACTCGGACATCGCCCTGGCGATTGGCTTGAAAGCCGCATCGATGGCCTGGTCAATTTCCGATGCCCGGCAACTCGCCACCCACATCCCCGCCACAGCCGCAAGGCTGCGCACAGGCCACGGGTTGATCTTCATGAGCGACTCCAGTTCGATTGGGCTGTGAGACCGGACACCCGGTCGGCTAACGCCGCGCAAGCGTACGCGATAAGGATCGCATTTGCCGGGATTCAGCTAATTGCGCGGGGCGCACCGGACGGCTTGAGTATTTCCGACGAACCGGTCGGCGGAAAAGACTGGGTCAGCGTGGAACGGTCGTCAAGCGGATATAGGATTGTCGCTGGGCACCGTTGTGAACGGTGTTTGTGGCTATCACGTGATTCGTCTCGGCCGGATTCCACCCGCCCGTGTTGAGGTTGCGGGCGAAGCGCGGGTAGTTGCTGCTCGATACCTCCAGGCGGATGCGGTGGCCGGCGCGAAACACGTTGCTGGTCATCAGCGGGGCGAAGCGCAGTTCGTAGACCGCGCCGTCCTCCATGAAGACTTCCCGGTCGAAGCCCTCCCGGTAGCGTGCCCGCTTGATGGTTTCGTCCAGGTTCCAGGCCGTGCCGTCGGGTTCCACGTCGAGCAGCTTGACGGTGAAATCCGTGTCGCGCGCATCCGAGGAGACAAACAGCACTACCTCGATGCCTCCGGTTACTTCCAGGTCGTCCGTGAGCGGTTCGCCGGTGTATACCAGCACGTCCTGGCGCGATTCGACGGGGCGCTGATCGAAGGAGCCGGTTTTCACCTGGTCGCTCAGGCAGCAGAGGTTGCCGCCGAGTGAGGGTGCCGGGTTCATCGGGTCGTAGGTAAAGGTGTCGCGGTTGCCGTCGGCGGGCGGCTCGGCAACCAGGGCGCCGTCGCCGGACAGGGAGTTGGCGCGGCCGCCGCTCGCCAGGTACAGCTTGAGTTCGGTCGCGCCTTCGGGGGGCCAGGATTCCGCCGTCAGCCACTCGTTGGAACCCATGGCGAAGTACTGCACCCTGGGCTGCCTGTCCGGGAAGCCGTTGCGCTCGCCCTTCAGGTGCAGGTCGAAGAAGTCGTACACCATGTCGTCCAGGCCGAAGTGCACGCGCCCCATGTTCCTCTCGCCGACGATGTGCGGGTCGCGCAGGCGGTACATGTGGCAGTGCTCCGTGGGGGCGACCACCAGGTACTGGCCGTCGCGAATCCGCTCTTCGCTCGCGTTGCGCCGTACGTGGTTGAACAGTTCGATGTTGGGTGCGGCGGACAGGTCGTACCAGGCGTTCACCCACAGGGCGGGAACGTGGAAGTCCTCGTTGTCGTGGTAGAGCCCACCCTTGTACCAGTCGGGGTGATCCGGGCCGCGGCTGGTCATTTCGTCGAAGATGCCGTTTGGCCCGCCCGCGGCGACGATCGCATCCTTCAGCGGCAGGTGGCGGAAGGCGGTGCCCCAGTCGACATCGGGGTAGGAGGGCGCCAGATCGTAATATCTCGAGACGCGGATGCGCTCCTCCCGCGACAGGTCGGCGGGGAACATGGGGCGCACCAGGTTCTGCTCGTGGTAAAGCCAGGTGAGCATGGGCAACTGGATGACGCCGCCCTTGTAGTAGTTGCCCTGCTCGTAGTAGGGCCCCATGCGGCCGATGCCCGCGCCCGGGCTCATGGGCACGGCGGCGGCATGGGCCGGGTGCGGTTCGCTCGCCAGCGCCATGATCCACTCGGCGGTGGAAGAACAGCCGGTGGTGCCGACCTTGCCGTTCGACCACTCCTGTTCCGCGATCCAGGTGAGGGTGTCACGGCCGTCGGTGCGGGGCCGGCCGAGCACTTCCCAGGTACCCTCGGAGAAGAACTTGCCGCGCTCGTTCTGCTTCACGAAGGCATAGCCGCGGCGGATGGCATCGAGCGCGAACTTCAGGTTGGCGTCAAAGTAGTCCGGATTGGGCTCCATCTTTTCGGAGAAGTTGTAAGGGGAGCGCCAGAGAATGGTGGGGACGGGGCCCTCGGCGTTTTTCGGCAGGTAGATGCGCGAGGCCAGGCGAACGCCGTCGCGCATGGGCACCATCACCATGTATTCGATGTGCGCTTCCCGTGCGAGTGCGGCGCGGCGCACCTCGTCGGTAAGCGGGTCGCTGTCTGCCGGCGCACCGCTCGCGGCCAGGAGTGCGGCGGCGGCCAGGAGTGACCGGCAGCCCCGCGTCAGATTGCTCGATTCCCCAGTCCAGAGGAGATTCGGTCCCGGTGTGCGGGGCCTCGGTCGAGGCGCTTTACCGAACAAACGGGATTCGCCCCGTATAAACGAAACCCTCGTATCCCGGCGCGACGTGGAAACCGGCGTTGTCATGATCGCAGCATTCAATCCGCGTCGAGAATCTTGCGGACATCCGCATCGTCGCCGGTTAGCTGCCAGTGCACCAGGGCAATGGGAACGGACCCTGCGTCGTTCAGTTCAGCGTAGAAGTCGCGCAGGGTATAGGGGGTCTCGTCGTTCTCCGTCTGCTTGGTGCGGTGCGCGAGCAGGCGCTCCAGCAGGTACTTGCCGGTGACGTAGCTGGTGCCGTAGCCAGGCTGGCGCAGGTACAGTTGCTGTTCGAATTCCATCAGTTCGCGCTCGGTGCCCATCCAGCCGCGCGGCGTCCAGTCCACGTGCACGGTGCCGGCCTCCGCCATGGTCATGTCGTTGGCGTGGGCGTACAGGGAGCCGAGACCGCGGGCCGCGCGCTGGGCCAGCATGATCCACACCAGTTCCCGGGAGCGGGGATTGACGTCGTACAGGCCCGCATGCATGAACATCTCCTCCACGCCGGTGGCCGTGCCCTCGTTGCGGGTGTCGAAGATGTTGTAAAGCAGCGCCCCGCGGCGGATCGGGCTGGAATGGGGCTCGTCGCGCATCTGCGCCAGCTCCCACCAGTGATAGAAGTGGGTGTACAGCGGCGTGGGGTCGAAGTGCGCGGCGATCCAGAAGAAGTTGCGCGTTTCCACGGGAACGAAAGCGCCGAGGTGCTCGCGCAGGGCCGGGTCCATGTTGTCTTTCACGGGCATGACCTCCTCGTCCGCGAGCCATGCCATGAGCCTCGTGGCGGACGCATCGGCCAGCCGGTCCTATTTCTCGGGGCTGGCTGCGGCAACCTGTTGCGGCAGGTTGCGGTTCCGGTGTTCCTCGAGCTTCAGCGACGACCAGGCCCGGTCGAGTTCCCGTTGCAGCAGGTCTACTTCCTGCTCCCAGGTGAGCGGCAGGTAGTGCACGTTCTGCTGATACCAGGTGTACTGGTCCTTGCCGAGGCCGGACGGGCCGGTCTTGGACGGCGCCTGCTCCTCCAGCCAGGCTACCAGCTCGTCCGTGGCGGCCTGGGCGGCTGCGACCGCTTCGGTCAGTGCCGCGCTTGCGCCGTCGCCCGCCATCTCCAGAATGCTGTCCAGGCGGTCGCGCTGACTGCGGATGTTGCGTATGCCCGCAACCCACAGGTCACGGGCGTTGCCGGTGAGGTTGCCCTGCGCCTGGCGCATGAGCCCAGGGATCACCTGCAGATCGCCGATCATCCGCTGCTCCTCGCCGGGCGACAGCGGAAACTCGTAGGTCCACAGTTCCAGCACCGCGTGGTGGGTGGGACCCTCATGGGCCGGCACATCGCTCTTGTAGGTCCAGATCGACTGGTAGAACGCCGGGTCGCGCACCCAGGGCTTGAGCACGCGGTGATTGAAGTCGAAGCCGTTCATCTCGGCGTTCACCAGGTGCCAGTCCACCTGCTGTTCGATGGGCCAGCCGCTGGCGTCGATGGCGTCGAGGCGTGCCCGGAATCCGGCGAATTCCTCGTAGGCGGCAGCGAACCGATCCGCCGTGTAGTCGGGGGCGCCGTCGAGCGGCGGCGGGCTCTCGGACTCCCGCCCGTCCGCAAACCGTTCCGTCAGGGCTTCGTAGGAGTGGGGATCGGGGGCGGTCTGTTCAGCGCAGGACGCTGCCAGGGGCAGGGTGGCGAGCACGCAGACCAGACCCTTCAACAAGGATCTGCAAGTGATTTTCGATGACATGATATCCTCCCTTTCACGCTATTATTTGCCAAATCGACTGCCCGCGCTACCGCGGAAGACGGTGGGTGGCGTGGTTCCGGAGCAACGGATTCGGGGATGCCGGAAGACTCTCCGTTCAAGCGG
>JAPOON010000889.1 GCA_026713405.1 Gammaproteobacteria bacterium | reverse complement strand
GGCCGCTGCTCCGGCCGCAGGCGCCGGGTGGCAAGGCGCGGCGTGCCACGTGAGCGGCGGGCCACCTCGGCGGCGCCTTCCGCGTCTGCAGGCAGTTGCATCATGTTCGCGGAGCGGGCCACGATCTCGCACAGTTCATCGACGGAATAGAATTCCAGGCGCTGCACGATACCGAAACGGTCCCTGAGCGGCGAGGTCAGAAGGCCTGCCCGGGTGGTGGCGCCCACCAGCGTGAAACGGGGCAGGTCGAGCTTGAGGGAGCGCGCCGCCGGGCCCTCGCCGATAAGGATGTCGATCTGGAAGTCCTCCAGGGCCGGATAGAGGATCTCCTCCACCACCGGGGAGAGCCGGTGAATCTCGTCGACGAACAGCACATCGCGGTCGCCCAGGTTGGTCAGCATCGCGGCCAGGTCGCCCGGCCGCTCGATGACCGGGCCGGATGTGGACTTGATGGCAACGCCCATCTCGTTGGCGACGATGTTGGCCAGCGTCGTCTTGCCGAGCCCCGGGGGGCCGAAGATCAGCGTATGGTCCAGGGCTTCGCTGCGCCGGCGCGCCGCCTCGATGAAGATGGCCATCTGTTCCTTGACCGCGCGCTGGCCGATGTACTCGTCGAGCCGCACGGGGCGCAGGCTGCGGTCCAGGCGCGCTTCCGCCGGGTCTTCCGGGGCCGCATCGATCAGGCGATCGGGCTCGATGGTCACGATGCCCGCTCCGGACGCGCGAACCGCCTGAGCGCCTCACGCACGATCTGTTCCGGGGAAAGCCCTTCGCCCTCGACCCTTGCCACCGCGCGCGCCGCCTCGCCCGCCTTGTAGCCCAGCGCCACCAGCGCCCGCTCGGCCTCGGCCACCGAGGCATCGGGCGCTGCGCGCGTCCGGGCCGGGGCCGCGATGTCGAGGTCGGCAAGCCGGTCCTTGAGTTCAAGCAGCATCCGTTCCGCCGTCTTCCTGCCCACGCCCGGCACCTTGACCAGGCGCGAGATGTCGTTCTCCGCCGCCGCCAGGGCGAGGTCGCCGATCTCCACGCTGGAGATCACCGACAGCGCGAGCTTCGGCCCGACGCCGGTAATGCGCAACAGCGCGCGGAACAGGTCCCGCTCGCCCTTCGAATTGAACCCGTACAACTGCTGGGCATCGTCGCGCACGATGAAATGGGTGTGCAGGGTCACTTCGCCGCCGCCCTTCGGCAGGGCGCCGAGCGTCGGGGTGGGTACCTCCACCTCGTAGCCGACGCCGGCTGCCTCGACGAGTACGGTCTGCCGGTCGACCGCCACAAGCTGACCGCGGATGCGGCCGATCACCGGCGAACGCTCCGGGCGGCCCGCACCGCCTGCCGGCCGGCGTTGCCGCCGCTGGAACAGGCCCCGGCGGAAACCGGCGCGACTATCGAGTCAGCCCACATACTTGCACCAAGCCGCTCTCCCGGTTCTCCAATATCGTCTGCTTTTCTCAATTGCTTCCGGTGTTACTGGAGCTGTTCCAGATGCATACCGCGCTGACTGCGCCCTTGACGCAATGTGCGGGCCAACCCGACCAATTCATGAGTGAACTACTGCGGCCGTCAATAGCGGCGAAATCACTGGGTGTGCTCCCGCCGCGCGTTCAACGTGCTGCAAGCACGCGTCCGCCCACCCAGCGCTTTCACGACTCTTGCCAGCCTCGCAACGTCCATTCACGAATTGGTCCGGCTAACGGCCCTGAACATGGACGGCAGTATTTACGTGACAAATCGCAATCGCAAGGGCATCCGCCGCATCCGGCGCGGGCTGCCCCTTCAGGTTCAGCAGAACGCGCACCATGTGCTGTACCTGCGCCTTGGTCGCGCGGCCGGTGCCCACCACCGTCTTCTTGACGGTTCGCGCGGGATACTCGAATACGTCGAGGTTCGCCGCCACCGCCGCGGCGATGGCGACACCCCGCGCCTGGCCGAGCTTCAGGGCGGACTGGGGGTTGTGCGCCAGGAAAACGTCCTCGATGGCGAGCACGTCGGGGCTGTATGTGCCGATCAACTCGGCAACGTCCTGGTAAATCCTGCCGAGCCGGGCCGGCATGGCGCCCGCCGGCGGGCGGATGCGCCCCGCGGCCACGAAGGTGAGCTGGTTTCGCTCCGCCGTTACCAGGCCGTAACCCGTAATCCGGGAACCCGGGTCGATACCGAGGACCCTTAGCGGACCCTCGAGACCCGGAGACGCACTATCCGCAATGACTCTCATGCGATAAACGGGGTCAGGTTTAATTTATCTGACCCATTTATCTGTTCCCCGCGCGTTTCAGAAGACGCTATCAGGAAACTCTCCATTGGTGTGCACGTTTTGCACATCGTCGAGATCCTCCAGCGCATCGATCAACCTCAGTACCGTCTCTGCCTGCGCCTCGTCGCAGGGGCAGGTGGTCGCGGGCACCATTGTCACTTCGGCGTGGTCGGGTTCGAGAGATGCGGCCTTCAGCGCATCGGTGACCGCGCTCAGGTCTTCCCAGGCGGTGATGACCGCAATGGCGCCTTCGTCTTCCGTCTCCAGGTCCTCCGCGCCTGCCTCCAGGGCAGCGTCGAGCACTTCGACTTCATCCGCGCCCGGCGCAAAGGTGATGACGCCACGCTTTTCGAACAGGTAAGCCACGGAGCCGTCGGTGCCGAGGTTACCGCCGTACTTGGCGAAAGCATGACGCACCTCGGCAACCGTGCGGTTTCTGTTGTCGGTCATGGCTTCCACCAGCACCGCCACACCGCCCGTCGCGTAGCCTTCGTAGACCAGTTCCTCGAGGTTGGCGCCCTCGCCGCCACCGGAACCCCGCGCTATCGCACGCTCGATGGTTTCCTTGGGTACGTTGGCAGACAGCGCCTTGTCGACGGCCGTGCGCAGCCGCGGGTTGTCGGCCGGGTCGCCTCCCTGGCGGGCGGCGACGGTTACCTCGCGCAGCACCTTGGTCCAGAGCTTGCCACGCTTCGCGTCCTGGGCCGCCTTGCGGTGCTTGATGTTGGCCCATTTGCTGTGTCCCGCCATCGCCTGTTCCGCCTAACGGTGTACTAACCCGACCTATTCACGAATAAACTACTGCGGCCGTCAATAGCAGCGAAATCACTGGGCGGGCTGGCTCAGGATGTCTCGCCGGTGAAACCGGGGCGGGTGCGGATGTGCAGGTCGCGCAACTGGCCCTGGTCTACCGCGCTGGGCGCCGACATCATCAGGCAGGCGGCTGACTGGGTCTTCGGGAAGGCGATAACGTCGCGGATCGCCTGGGTTTCGGTGAGCAGCATCACCAGCCGGTCGAAGCCGATGGCGATGCCGCCGTGGGGCGGGCAGCCGTGCCTCAGCGCCGCGAGCAGGAAACCGAACTTCTCGTCGGCTTCGTCACCGGCGCCGATCACCTCCAGCACCGCCCGCTGCATCTCTTCCGAATGGTTCCTGAGCGAACCGCCACCGAGTTCGTAGCCGTTCAGCACCACATCGTAAGCCGCCGCCCTGGCCTCGGCGGGCGCCGCGAGCAATTCCCCGGGGCTGCAGGCGGGCCGGGTGAACTGGTGGTGGGCGGGCGTCAGGCTGCCGTCCCGGTTCTGTTCGAACATGGGCCACTCCACTACCCACAGGGGGGCGTATCCCGCCGCGGTGAGCCCGAGCCTGTGCCCGAGTTCGTTGCGCAGCGCGCCCATGGAATCGTTCACTACCTGCGCCTTGCCCGCCCCGAAGAAGACCAGGTCGCCGTTCTGCGCGCCGACCCGTTCCAGCACCCGGGCAACCACCGGTTCCGGCAGGAACTTCAGTATGGGCGATTGCAGGCCCTCGGTGCCCTTGCCCAGATCGTTGACCTTTATGTAGGCAAGGCCTTTCGCCCCGTAGCGGCCGACGAAGCCGGTGAAGTCGTCGATGACCTTGCGGGAGAGCTTGCCGCCGCCCGGGGTGTTTAGCGCCACCACGCGCCCGGCCGGGTCGTTGGCCGGGCCCTGGAACACCTTGAATTCCACCGCCGCCATGAGGTCGGCAATGTCGGTCAAGCGCAGCGGGTTGCGCAGGTCGGGCCGGTCGCTGCCGTAGTCACGCATCGCCTCGGCCCAGGTCATAACCGGGAAGTCGCCGAGTTCCTCGCCTCTCAGTTCCCGGAACAGGCGCCGGAACATGGATTCGGTGAGGCGCATGATGTCCTCTTCGCGCACGAACGAGGCCTCGATGTCGATCTGGGTGAACTCGGGCTGGCGGTCGTGCCGCAGGTCTTCGTCGCGGTAGCAGCGCGCAAGCTGGTAGTACTTGTCGACGCCGGACATCATCAGCAACTGCTTGTACATCTGCGGCGACTGGGGCAACGCGAAGAACTCGCCCGGGTGCGTGCGGCTCGGCACCAGGTAGTCCCGCGCCCCTTCCGGTGTCGAACGGCTGAGCGTTGGCGTCTCGATTTCCCAGTAGCCGTTCTCCTCGAGGTGTGCGCGCACCACCGCCGCCGCCTGCGCCCGCATGTACAGGCGTTCCTGCATCTCGGGGCGGCGCAGGTCGAGGTAGCGATAACGCAGCCTGATGTCTTCGCCGGCCTCGGAGTATTCGTCGAGCTGAAACGGCGGTGTTTCGGCGGCGTTGAGAATTTCCAGTTCGTTGCCCAGCACTTCCACCTCGCCGGTGGCCATGTTGGGGTTCTCGGCCCCTTCCTGGCGGCGCCGCACCCTGCCCGTCATGCGCAGCACGAATTCGTTGCGGACACGGTCGGCAATGGCGAAGCTTTCCACCGTATCCGGGTCGTAGACCACCTGCACGATGCCGGTGCGGTCGCGCACGTCCAGGAAGATCACGCCGCCGTGGTCGCG
>JAPOON010000888.1 GCA_026713405.1 Gammaproteobacteria bacterium | reverse complement strand
TCCATCGGCTCCTGCCCTATGACTGCATAGATTCTGTGGGGTACCCGCAACTCATCGCAGGGATATTGGTTAGCCAAGAGCCGGGCGTGGGTACGGTCGAATTCCTGCACCTCATCCGGCGAGAGGGATGCTCCAATCCCAGCGCTGGCCCGAATCCGGCCCCTCCAGGACTCAGCCGTGTATGGAATCAGGAGGTCGTACTCGAAGCTCCTGACCTCCGAGAACCCGCCTTGTTTAACCTCATCCATCCATCCTGGGTGTCGTCCGTTCCCGCCGTGCAGCGTCCAACGTGGGTTGGCCTGACGAATGAGCCGCTCAGTAGCCGCCGCCACGCTCCCCGGAAGGGGAAGCCAGTCCAGTGAGGCGATAACGAGATGCCCGTCCGGCACCAGGATGCGAGAGGCCTCTTTGACAGCCGATGATGACTCAAACCACCACCAGCCCCGCCCCGCGATCACCAAATCGAAAGACCTTGACGGCAGCCCTGTAGATTCGGCCGCCGTATTTACGTACTCCACCCGAATACCGGCCGCTTCATCCAGGTTCTGCGCCTCCCTAGTGATCGCCTGTGCCGGGTCGATACCTACCACTAAGCTTGCACCCCGGGTTGCGAGCTCCCGGGCCACGGTACCGGTACCTGTGCCGAGATCCACGGCCCGCGCACCTTGGATTACAACACCGTGTTGCCCCAGTTTGCTGAAGAAGCTGTCAGGGAAGCCCGCGCGGTACCTGGCGTAGTCGGGCGCAGTACTACCAAAGTCCACGCCCTCCATCTCGCGGGCTCTCGGAGTGGGATCGATATGACTAAGGTCCATGCGACTTCCCAGCAGCCGTGTATCGTCTATGTTCGCCCGCAATCATGTTCACGACCAGCAACTTAACGGCAGCCGGCAACTCGCAGTCCGTTCCCTACAGTTTTCTATGCTAGACCCCATCGACTTTCTGTTCACGGCTCTTGTGCTGGGCGTTGCTGCGTTCATTATTGGCGCCATCGGCTTCGGCTTCGGCCTGACGACCACGCCGTTCCTGTTGCTGTACCTCGATCCGCAGACGGTCGTGATCGTGGTCAACGCCGTCGCTATCCTGGCATTCGGCCTCATGCTGTTCGAGACACGGAGGGAAGTCCGCTACCGCGAACTGACGCCCGTGGCGTTGGCGGGCGTATTGGGCGTACCGGTCGGCGTTTACGCCCTCAGCGCACTCGACCCGCACGCGCTTCGCATCGGGATCGCCGTGCTCGTCCTGGCGCTCACGGTCCTCGTGATCGTCAACAAACAATGGCGTGTCCCGAAGCCGAGGGTCACCGGCCCGGTGACGGGATTCTGCGCCTCCGCGCTGGTGGCCGGCCTAGCGATCGGCGGGCCCCTACTGGTCCTCTACCTGCTGGGCCGCGGCATGGACAGGCAGGGTGTGCGGGCGTCGATGTCGTTCCTCTTTGTAGTCATGTACTCCACCGCCCTCGTAGGTTACGCGGTCCAGGGCCTGTTAACCGCCGACCGTCTTCTGCTGACGGCCGCAGCCGTGCCCGCGGTGGCCCT
>JAPOON010000887.1 GCA_026713405.1 Gammaproteobacteria bacterium | reverse complement strand
TCGCGGGTCGACTCGTTGGTACCGGCCGGGCAGCCGAAGTCGGGCTGCGTGGCGTTGCTGACGGAACCGGGGTAGGTCCACCCTGCCGACCAGTTCTCGGTGCCGAAGGCGCCGATGAAGTCCGTGCTGTCGAAGAAGGTGTCGCTGATGCCGACCGGGTCAACCGCATCGCCGTTGGTCGATACGTTGGTGGCCCCGGCCAGGTAGTTGGCCACGGCGCCGTCGCTGTCGCTCCTGTGCGTCTCGGCGCAGGCAAAGCTCACGCCTTCGACGGTAAGGCCCGTTCCGAGCAGGTCGCGGCTCGAACCGTCCACCCGGATACAGGTGGCCGACCCGTCCACGAAGCTGTTGCGCAACGCAAGGCCCGTGCCCCGTCGCAGGCGCAGCGCATTTTCCTCGGGATTGCCCAGCACCGACATGTTGGCGATCGTGGGATTGGAGCGGGGGGTGGCTCCTTCGTTGCCCTCGCGGTTGTCTGCCTCGATGGCATTGTCCGCCGAATCCGTCTGTTCGATGTAGAGATACTGGATGCGGCCGGTCCAGCCGTCGGTCCAGTCGAGAGAGTCGTCGGCGTTGCCGGTCAGCACCACGTGTTTGGCGTTCACGGTGCCGCCGAAGAACTCCACGCCGTCGTCGAGGTTGTTGTGCACCTGGACGTAGTCGACCTCGGTGGCATCGCCGACCGCCTGGAAGGCGATACCGTTCAACTGGTTCTCGGGGTCGACGTTGGACCCGGCGAAACGCACGCTCACGTACTTGAGAACGCCGGAGTCGTCGTTCGGGTCGGAACCGCCGAACAGCCCGGAATTGGCTTCGCCTTCCTTGGTGCAGTCCTCCGTGCCGCCATCGGCGCCTTCCGGGCAGTCGTTGATGGGCGCGTAGCCGTTGATGACCAGGCCGCCCCACAGCCCGCGGTCGTTGTCTTCCGCATCGCCGTCCACTTCGGCCCGGGCCGTGAACAGGATCGGCTGGTCGAGGCCGCCGTCTTCGCTGGAACCGTCGGCCATGAGCTTGCAGCCGCGCTCGATGACCAGGAAGTCTTCACTGCTACCGCCGGCCAGGACCGCGCCCGGCGCCATGTCGAGTTCGCAATCGCCGTTTTCCGGGGGAGTGACGCGCAATGCGCCGCCGGAAATCTCGAAGATGAAGTCGTTGCCCAGCAACAGGCCGGTAGGGTCGAGCTGGCCGTCGCTGAGCCCGGCAACGTCGATGGTGTAAATCGGCTTGTTTTCGAACGCTGCCGACGCGGTCGCTCCGGAATCGGCGATGACGGACTGCAGGCCTTCGGGGATGACGCTGGCCGTCGTCGTTCCGTCGACCGGCGGTTCCGGCTCAGGTTCGGGTTCGGGGTCCGGTTCCGGGGGCGGGTCCCGCTCCACCTCCTGAACGATAACGACCGACCCGGGCGATGCATTGTCGGACGAGCCGCCGCAGGCAACCAGGAATAACGCGCTGAGCGCCAGCGCGCTCATCCTCAGCAGTTGTAGGTTCATGAAGTCCCCCGGAGAAACGGTTGGTGTAAAGCACGGATCCGCGAGCTGCGGCGCGTGTTTCGCCGAGGCAAGGTAGTGGGACCACATGACAAATTCGTGTCAGATTTGTGACCAATCCGAGACAGGTTCCCGCCACCGGTTCCAGACCCTTCCGGCGCATGCAATCGAGCACGAGCCACGAACAGGGCAACGCGTCAACGCAAGGCAAACAGGTGCGTATCCGTCGGCGCCGTCCGAAGGGAAAGGCAAACAGCCGTACGGGTGATCAGGGTCGGATCGGGAGCGAAACAAAAAGAGTTCTATTTTTTTGCTTGCATGCGCCAATTTACATAGGTATATTATTCCGTAGGAATTAAAAGCCTATAACCGCCTGACAGAAGGAGTCTGATGTGAGCAAGCGAATTCTCCGTAATCTACTGATACTAATTCCTTTTTCAGCCCTGTTCGCAGCCTGTACAACCAGCGGCATCGAGCGTCCCACCCACCGCTGGCAGGCCACGGAAGCCAAGACCGAGCGCCAATACGAGCGCGACAATTACGCCTGCCATGAGCAATTCGGCCTTGAAAAAAGTGCCCCGATGCCCGCCGAAACCCCGTCATTCGAAGCCTATCGGAACTGCATGGTCGACAGGGGCTACGTGCTGCAAAGCTATCTCTGAGTCCATTCGCGGGACTCGCGCCCCCGTCTGAAACCCGCCTGCATCCCCGGTCATCGGCGCCGACCCCCATCGGCGCCGACCCGCGGGTTGCTTGCCAGCCCGCTCCGCCCTGAACTATGGTTCCCGCGCACCGACAGGCGCGCGAGGGAAATGCAGAGTTTGCCACTTTCACGCGGCACCTTGTCTCGGGACCGGACCCCGGCCTGAGCAATGGATGCGCCAGGCGCCGCCCAGGCGATTCTCGATCAGTTCCAGGCTTACCGTCGCGAGTTCGAAGCTGTCACCGCAGGAGCCAGGCAGCGATTTCTGTCGGCGGACTGGCGAGGCGTACAGGATGCGAGCGCCAAGCGCCTCGATCTCTACAACGTCCACATCGAAGCGGCCCTGGCAAGGATTACCGGCGGGGCGACGGGCGCCGCCGGGTTCCCGCCCGCCTTCTGGTTCGAAGCGAAAGATCATTACCGCACCCTGATCGCCGAACGGCCGGACGGCGAACTCGCCGAAACCGCCTACAACTCCGTGTACCGGCGCGCCATCGACCCGGCCTTGCCGGTGGACGGCCACCTGTTCGTCTATTCCTCCTTCGACCGGGCCCCGCCTCCATCGGCGGACCCGGTGTACACGACGTACGCGACTGCGGGTGGCGTGGCTTCAATGCTGCGGGGGTTGCTGGACGAACAGGTCGGCGAGGTGGACTGGCAGGACCTCGATCGCGATGTCGCCAGCATCCTGAACTCCCTTGCGGAAGCCGGCCTCGATCGACTGGGCGCCCCGAGCCTGGAGGTCGATGTGGTCAATTCCCTTTTCTACCGGAACAAGGGCGCTTACCTGGTCGGCCGGCTGCGCTTCGGCAACCGGGTCCGGCCGTTCTCCCTGCCGCTGTCCCTCGACCCTTCGGGCAAGGTATTCGTGGATACGCTGATCTGCGACGAGGACGAACTGTCCATCGTGTTCAGCTTCACGCGGGCTTACTTCATGGTCCGGGCGTCCTACCCCTGCGGGCTCGTCGAATTTCTGCACAACCTGCTGCCGAACAAGCAACGCTCGGAGATCTACGCCTCCATCGGCGAGCACCGGCACGGCAAGACCGAGTTCTACCGCGATTTCCTGCGCCACCTCGACCGTTCCGACGACCGGTTCGAGGTGGCCCCCGGCATCAAGGGAACGGTGATGACCGTATTCACCCTGCCGTCCTACCGGACGGTGTTCAAGATCATCAAGGACCGGTTCGCCGCGCAGAAGGACGTCACCGCCAACGATGTCCGCAACAAGTACCACATGGTCAAGAGCCACGACCGGGTGGGGCGCATGGCGGACACCCAGGAGTTCGAGAATTTCTCCCTGCCTCTCGAACGGCTGGCGCCGGAGCTACTCGAGGAACTGCAGTCGGTGGCCGCTGCAACCGTCACCGTCGATTCAGGGGTGGGGCACATTGGGCCCCTGTACACCGAGCGTTCCATGACACCGCTGAACCTCTACATCGGCAGCGCCAGGGGAGCGGCCCTGACCGATGCGCTGGACGAATACGGCAATGCGATCAAGCAACTCGCCGCCGCCAACATCTTTCCCGGCGACATGCTGCTGAAGAACTTCGGCGTCACCCGCCACGGGCGGGTCGTGTTCTACGACTACGACGAGATCTGCTACCTGACCGACGTCAATTTCCGGGCCATCCCCGAAGCCACCAACATGGAGGACGAGATGTCCGCCGATCCCTGGTACTCGGTGGCGCCGAACGATGTGTTCCCCGAGGAGTTCCGCCGCTTCCTGTTCGGGCGGGCGGAAACCAAGCGCCTGTTCGAAAAGATGCACGGCGACCTGTTCGACCCGGAATACTGGCGCGAACTGCAGCGTACCATTCGCCACGGCCAGGTCATCGATGTATTCCCCTACCGGCGCAGGCGACGGTTCTCGGCACGCGAAGCGACGCGCGCCGCCGAGTAGCCGGGGTTCGCTCCGACCGCGATCAGCCCGCTGATGGCGGCGCGGTGTGAGCCGGGGCCGAGTCAGGCGGCCAATCCAGTTGTATCAGCGTCTGCGTGTTGTAGTTCCAGGACCACCGATGGTTTCGATCCTGCTTCCGGCAGGCCGTCGTCGTCGACCTTGTCCGAGCGGGCCAAACAACAGAAAGAACACGAGGATACCTGTAGCCGCAAGCCCGCCTACCGCAGCAACATGGGCGGGGTAGTTGGTATGAGCCTTGCCGCAGATCCTGTACCAGAGCGTTCCGTCGGCCGGCGGGACGGTACAGGCGAACGTGTAGTCTTCGTCGTAGTCGCCAACGCAAAGAAAACTCCTGCGGGTGGCGCCGGTGATGTCGGTTTCCTCCACGCCGCATGGCCCCGGCACCTGGTGCAAGCCGGTGCTCTGGTGCGTCTCGGGCGCAAAGAACGCCATGTTTAATGCGAGCATGACACCGAACAAGGCAGCCACCGCCCGCCCCAGCCAGTCGATTTGCAGTGCCCCGGGGCTCGTCGCGCGACGGCCGAGGAACGCCACGGCGCCGTAGATTGCGAGACCCGCGCCCAGGGCCAGATATCGGGGCGTGCCACCGTCCATGGTCTGCAGCACCGTCATCTGCACCATCATCATCGCCGTCGTCAGCCCCGCGACCAGCGCAAAGCCGATGGCAAGGCTTCCGGGTGTGACTTCCCTGTCCCGCAGGACGAAGTCGACAAGCAGGGCGAAGGAGCCCGTGAAGGTAAGTACCCAAAGGCTGCTGCTGACAGGCGCGCCGAG
>JAPOON010000886.1 GCA_026713405.1 Gammaproteobacteria bacterium | reverse complement strand
TCAAGCCGACGGCGGTGCTCGTCAATACGGCACGGGGGCCCATTGTCGATGAGTCTGCGCTGATCGATGCGCTCAACAGCGGGCAACTCGCCGCCGCCGGACTCGACGTGCTGGGAACCGAACCGATCGAACAGGACAACCCGTTGCTGCAGATGGATAACGTCGTACTCACCCCGCACGTCGCCTCGGCAACGTCCCGAATGCGCCCCGAAACCCGGCGCCGGGTCGGCCGGGAGGTGGCGCTGGTACTGCGCAACCGGTGGCCGCGAAGTTGCGTGAATCCGACGGTTCTGCCGAAGGTTCCGCTCGAGCGCTGGCAGCCCTACCCGATGAACCGGGGCCCCAATCGCTGAAGGTTCACTTGCCGAACTTGTGCCTCAGCGTGTACCAGCTGGGATAGGGAATCGTTCGCGGCTCTTTCTTCGACGTCCAGAAACGCACCACCCGCCCGTCGGACAACCGCAGGGCCTTGGCGACCTTCTTGCTCGACAGACCCTTGCGGTCCATCCACTCGCGAAGCTCTTCCGGAGTTGGCGGATACTTCTTCATCGTCGGTTCCGATGTCGGAACTCTAATCCTACACCAGGCGCGTCGCCTTGAGGCGGCGAATAAGCGCGCTCAGCCGGCGAAATAGATTCCAGCCAGGGCCAGAAGGACGCTCACCACCAACCCCGAGAACGCCTTGAACGCGTCGAGGCCCACCAGCTTCGCCGTCTCCCTGAGGTTACGGCCCCGGGTCTGGATGGTCATGGCGACTTCCCGCCCCGCAAGCAGCCCGAGGAACACCCAGGTGGTGCTCATGGGCATGTTGCTCCACTCCTTGAAGATCAGCAGGATCATGCCGTAGACGAAGTCGATGATGGTGGCTGAACGGATGTCTGCGGTCATCGTCTTGGTGGTGACGATCTGCTGAATGCGGCCGCCCTGCTGATAGAAGATGATGCCCTGCATGAGGAGCAGCAGCACGATGGTGGCGATCAGGGGCCAGATGCCGATCACCCGCGGTACGAATACGTAGATGTTGGCGAGGTCCTGAATCAGCCACTGGCTCCACAGGAACGCGGTCGACCCCCACTGCAGCACCACCCAGTGGAACGCCCTGGCATCGCTGGAATCGGCGTTACGGCTCAGGTAGTCCGTCAGCCTTCTGAGGGCGAGATACAGAAGGATCGCCGCAACGAAGGCAACGAAATAACCGGACAGCGACTTGACCAGCATCGCCTGGATGTTGCCCGGCGCAAACACGCTCAACACCAGGAAGGTGGTACTGACGGGGACGCCGAACCGGGTCAGCACCAGCAGGGTGAACGGCGCCAGCACATGCAGCCAGTTGACACCGCCTTCCGGGGGAGGAAAGGCCTCCAGCCGGCCATAGGCCGGATCCCCGCCGTTGACGAACCAGCCATAGAGAAGCACCGCGACCAGGATGCTGCCCGCATAGATCCACAGCACCCACCAGGGCCGATGGGCATTGGAGGAAAGGAAGGTGCCCAGGGTCTGAATGGAGTCGTTGGAGACAACCGAATAAGCCGCCAGCGTAAAGCCCAGGAGCATCAGGATTTCTGGCAGTGGCATGAATTCTCCCAGACCTGGCACCGGTGTCGGGGTTTACAATACCGGCCCCTTCGCATCTTTCGTGTCGCGCCGCACTCGCGCTTTCCAGCCCCGCCACCGACCCTTTCGATTGCCGGGTTCCCGGGAGTTCCGCCCGGTTCGATTTGCGGCGGAGTGTATACAAACCTACCGCTGCCAACTACCGCGTTCGCCACCCGTCGGCAGCCCGGACCCGGGCCGCTGTACTCCGGGCCTATCCCCCTCAAATCCAATTCGCGGCAAGCCGGGCCATTGACGAGTAGAATGCGCACCGTTACGGTGCCTGGCCCAGGTGTTGGAATTGGCAGACAAGCTGGATTTAGGTTCCAGTGCCCTCAGCGGCGTGCGAGTTCGAATCTCGCCCTGGGCACCACGCCGAGCCCGCCCGGGTGGTGAAACTGGTAGACACAAGGGACTTAAAATCCCTCGGCCGCAAGGCCATGCGGGTTCGAGCCCCGCCCCGGGCACCAAGATCGGAATGGAGGCTGAGACCGGAATCGAACCGGTGTAAACGGAGTTGCAGTCCGCTGCATGGCCATTCTGCCACTCAGCCTTGTCGGCCCGCGCTTTGCTTGCGCATCAGCACCGGGTCTGCCCTGCATCTGCGGCAGGCTCGCGCGGCGCCAGCGCGGATTCTAGCTTTATCGGGCCGAGTTTCGAAGGGCGCCGTCAGTATTACGGCCCGCCGGCCGTTGCCTGGTCAGGCCCGGATGTCGATACGTCAGCGCTTTTTCTTCAGATCCAGTTCCAGCGTCGGCCAGGCCGCGAGGATATAGATGAACATCGACCAGAGCGTCATCAGGGCAGCCACGTACAGCAGCACGTAGCCGCCCATCACCCAGGCATTGTCGAAGTCCGGTGGGTTGGCCAGGAGTACCGTGATCGCGACCATCTGCAGCGTTGTCTTCACCTTGCTGACCAGGGTGACGGCAACGAGACCGCGCCGGTTCATCTCCGCCATCCATTCCCGCAAGGCGCTGATGAAAATCTCCCTGCTGACGATCACGATACCGGGCAGCGTGAGCCACAGGTTCGCGTGCTGCCCGATCAACAGGATCAGTGCCGTAACCACAATCAGCTTGTCGGCGACCGGGTCCAGGAAAGTCCCGAAGCGTGTCGTCTGGCCGAGCCGCCGTGCCAGGTAGCCGTCGAGCCAGTCGGTGAACGCGGCCAGCGCAAAGAGCGCTCCGGCATACAGGTAAAGGTCCCCGCCCGGAGCCAGGTAGGTCAGCGCGAATACGGGTACCAGCACGATTCGCAGCAGCGTCAGGAAGTTGGGCAGATTCATGCGTTCATTCTATTACCCGCGCCCCGAACAAGGGACCCCGGCGCCATTCCTGCCGCGCCGCCATGGGAGTCACTCGGCGTGCAGCGCCCCGTATACCTCCTCCGCCAGTTTGCCGCTGATGCCGGGCACCCTGGCGAGTTCCTCGCAGCTCGCGCCCTTCAGCGCCGCCAGGCTTCCGAAGTGGGTGAGCAGGCCCCGCTTGCGTTTCGGCCCCACCCCCGGAATGCCATCGAGGTCGGAACTGCGCCGTTTTTTGCGGCGGCGCTGCCGGTGCCCCGTGATGGCGAAACGGTGAGCTTCATCCCGCACATGCTGCAGCAGGTGGAAGGCATCGGACTGCGGCGGGATGGCAATCTGTCCGGCGCCCGTGAAGAACCGTTCGAGTCCGGGCTTGCGGCCCGCCCCCTTGGCAATGGCGAGAATCAGGACGTCTTCCACCTGCAGGCTGCCCAGAACGTCCCGGGCCCGGCGCAACTGGCCGCGGCCGCCGTCAATGACCAGAACGGCGGGCAGCATTCCCTCGCCCTGCTTGAGGCGTGTATAGCGCCGGCGCAGCGCCTGTTCCATGGCGCCGTAGTCATCGCCGGGGGCGACTCCGTCGATGTTGAAACGCCGGTAATCCGACTTCAGCGGGCCGTTGAGGTCAAATACAACGCAGGAGGCCACCGTGCCCTCACCCATGGTGTGGCTGATATCGAAACACTCCAGCCGGTCCGGCAGGTCCTCGAGCTGCAACGCCTCCTGAAGGGCGACGAAACGCGCGTAGACATTGCGCTTGTCGGCCAGGTACGAGGCCAGGCTGTAAGCTGCATTGTCGGCCGCCAGTTTGAGCCAGCCCGCGCGCCGGCCGCGCACCGACGAGAGTACGCGCATCTTGTGGCCGGCGAGGCCGGACAGGGCGTCGGCGAGGATATCGGCGTCCGCAATCGCCTCCGAGACGATCAGGGTTTTCGGCAGGTCGCGTTCCGAACCGGAGAGGTAGTACTGCGATACGAACGCTCCCAGCAACTCCGTACGCCCCAGGGCCAGTTCGTTGCGGGGAAACCAGGTGCGCTGCCCTAGCATGCGCCCGGCCCGGATGTACAGGGCCTGCACACATGCCACCATGCCCTCGTCCGCCAGGGCGAATACATCCACGTCCCCCTCGGCGGCGTGTACGTACTGCAGTTCCTGGACACGCCGCAACTGGGCGATCTGGTCGCGAAACTTGGCGGCGTGCTCGAAGTCGAGGTCGGACGCTGCCGCGTCCATCCGCTCTTTCAGGGTATCGAGCACCTCGTCGCTCTTGCCCTCGAGAAAGAGTACGGCAAGGTCGACATCCTGCCGATACGCCTCCGGGGTCACCAGGTCGACGCAAGGGCCGCTGCAGCGTTGAATCTGGTATTGCAGGCAGGGGCGTGACCGGTTCTTGAAGAAGCTGTCGTCGCACTGGCGAACGCGAAACAGCTTCTGCAGGGCGTTGAGGCTGTCGCGCACGGCGCTCGCTGATGGAAACGGGCCGAAATAGCGTCCGGTCTTCCTGCGGGCGCCGCGATGAAAAGTCAGGCGCGGAAATTCCGCATGACCCGTCAGATAGATATACGGGTACGACTTGTCGTCGCGAAGAACGATGTTGTAGGGCGGCCGCTCCTGCTTGATCAGGCTCTGTTCCAGCAACAGCGCTTCCGTCTCGCTGTTGGTCACCGTGATTTCGATGTCACGAATCCTGGCGACCAGCGCCATCGTCTTG
>JAPOON010000885.1 GCA_026713405.1 Gammaproteobacteria bacterium | reverse complement strand
CGGCGGTGATGTGCACGACGGTGCCGCCGGCGAAGTCCATGGCACCCATTTCTCCGAGCCAGCCGCCGCCC
Organism: Gammaproteobacteria bacterium; assembly: GCA_026713405.1. Next base: position 1,940 of record JAPOON010000885.1, on the reverse strand, counting down.
CACACCCAGTGACAGATCGGCGCGTAGACCAGCAGCATCCACAGCGACGCGAAGGTGAGCATTGCGGAAAATCGCATCCGTTCCGCAAAGCCGCCCACGATGAGCGCCACCGTGATGATCGCGAAGGTGAGCTGGAACAGCGAGAACGCCGATTCGGGAATGCTGCCGCTCATTGTGTCTTCCTGGATGCCGCCCAGGAATGCGTTGCTCAACCCGCCCACCAGCGCGTTGCCTTCCGAGAAAGCCAGGCTGTACCCGACGATCAGCCAGAGGATCGAGACCAGGCAGGTAATGGTGAAGCACTGCATCAGCACGCTCAGGACGTTCTTGCTGCGCACCAGGCCGGCATAGAACAGGGAAAGGCCCGGGATGGTCATGAACAGCACCAGTGCCGCCGATGTCAGAATCCAGGCAGTATCCCCCTCGTTCAAGGTGTCGGCCGCCGCGGGTGCGGCAAGGACCAACAGGCTAACAGCCAATATCCAGCGTCTCATCGTGTTTTTCCCTCGCGATTGCGTTTGAAGCGGTAAGGTTCGTTTGTTTAGCGGGCGCAAGCCCTCCCACCGGTCAGATTACTCAATGTGCCGCGCTGCCGCCAGCCCGCAATGGTCGCCGCGCCAGCCGCCGGCGCCGCCGATGTGTGCCCCTGCCCGGCGGGCGCGTCCCGGGTTCCGCGCCCGGAAAATCAGGGCGCAATGGCGGCGATCGAGCGTACCAGTCCCGGCCCCCGGTAGATCAACCCGGTATAGACCTGCACCAACAAGGCGCCGGCTCGCAGCATCGCTTCCGCATCCGCTGCCGTCATGACGCCGCCGGCGCCGATTATGGGCAGGCGCCCATCCAGGATTTCGTCGAGCATCGTCACGGTACCCCGCGCCAGCGCCTTCAGGGGCGCCCCGCTCAGGCCGCCCGCCTCCCCGCCGTGGCGCATGCGGCGTACTACCGGGCGGGAAACGGTGGTGTTGGTTGCGATCACGCCCTCGACCGCGAATTCGAGCAGTTCCCGGGCCACGGCCTCCAGGCCCTCCGGACTCAGGTCCGGCCCGATCTTCACCGCGATGGGAACGTGCCGGCCGTGCCGCGCCGCCAGGAAGGCCTGCCGTTCCTTCAGCGTGCCAAGCAGCCTGCGCAGAGGGTCCCTTCCCTGCAGCGACCGCAGCCCGGGGGTGTTGGGCGAGGACAGGTTGACCGTCAGGTAGTCCGCATACTCGTACAGGGTATCCATGCACGCCAGGTAGTCGCGATGCGCGTCCTCCAACTCGGTATCGCGATTCTTGCCGATATTGATGCCCAGCCGGGCGGTGCCCAGCCGGTCTCCCTCCCGCAGGCGGGCGAGGCGCCCCGCCATGGCCGCCATGCCGTCGTTGTTGAAGCCCATGCGGTTGATCAGCGCCTCGGCCATCGGCAGGCGGAACAATCGCGGCGGCGGGTTGCCGGGCTGCGGCCGGGGAGTGACGGTACCCACCTCGATATGGCCGAACCCGAGCCGCGCAAGCCCGGCGACCGCCCTGGCATCCTTGTCGAGGCCTGCCGCAAGCCCGACGCAGTTGCCGAACTCGATGCCCATCGCCTGCCGCGGCGCGGCTGCGTACCCGCCTCCACCCGGCAGCGCACCCCCCCCCTCGAGCCACGCTAGCGCGACGCGGTGAGAGGTTTCCGCACCCAGCAGGAACAGGAGGCGCCGCAACAGGCCGTACATCCGTGCGGACCGGCTAGCCGCGGACTACGGTTGTCAAACCAGTCAAGATCACCCCCGGGAGTGTCGTTTCTTCGGTCTGGCGCATCGTTGGGTAAGTACACCGCTCAACCGCTCGGAGCCGAACTGGACCTCTCATTCGTGGACAAGGTTGTCAAATGAATCAAAATCGCTCCCGGTCACTGTTTCTCGTCGGGCTGGGGCGTAGCCCCGTTGGAAATTATCCCCCATTACACGCGGTGTT
>JAPOON010000884.1 GCA_026713405.1 Gammaproteobacteria bacterium | reverse complement strand
GCGCATTTGCGTGCCGTGGAGCGGGCGCGACGGGGAGCCGGCCCGGCAGGCCGCGAACGGCGGGCGGCGACGGGAGCGGGGGCGGCGCCGCCGGGCCTCCTGACCCGGGTGGCCCGCGCCGTTCGAGGACACCGGCACGAGGAACCGCAAGGAACAATGCCCGGCTGTGGGAGAAGAGCGGCATAGGCACCCCACGTCACCAACAAGCGCCCCCATGAAAACCAGCGCCAAAGTCGTATTCACCCCCGCCGGCCGGCGCGGAACCTTTCCGCTCGGTACCCCCGTGCTGGACGCGGCGCGGGAACTCGGTGTCGACATCGCCTCGATCTGCGGCGGCAGGGGCCTGTGCGGGCGTTGCCAGGTCCTGTGCAGCGAGGGCGACTTTCCGAAGCACGGCATCGTCTCCAGGAACGAGCATCTTTCGCCGTTCACGGCCACCGAACGGGACTACGGTACCCGGCGCAAACCCCTCGCGCCGGGCCGGCGGCTCAGTTGTCATGCCACCGTGCAGGGCGACCTCGTTATCGATGTTCCCGCGGAAAGCCAGGTGCATCGCCAGGTGGTCCGCAAGGAGGCAGACCGGCGAACCATCGAGCTCGACCCCGTGGTGCGCCTTTACTTCGTCGAAGTGGAGGAAGCCCTTCTCCATGACGCCAGGAGCGACCTCACCCGCCTCAGGGAGGCGCTGAACGAGCAGTGGAATCTCACCGGGCTGTCCTGCGACACCCGGGTCACCTCCGGCCTGCAGCCGGCGCTGCGGGAAGGCAACTGGTCCCTGACGGTGGCCGTGCACCGGGACCGGGAAATCATCGCGCTGTGGCCGGGGTACCGGGACGAGATCTGGGGACTCGCCATCGATGTCGGCTCGACCACCATCGCCGCGCACCTCTGCGCCCTGTCCAGCGGTGAAGTTGTCTCTTCGAACGGCATGATGAATCCGCAGATACGCTTCGGCGAAGACCTCATGAGCCGGGTCTCCTACGTCATGATGCATCCGGAAGGCGCCCGCGAGATGACCGTGGCAGTGCGGGAGGCGATCAATGAAATGATCGCGCGCACGAGCGCGGATGCCGGCATCGCACCGGAGGACATTCTCAGCATCGCATTCGTCTGCAACCCGGTCATGCACCATCTCCTGCTGGGCTTCAGCCCCGTGGAACTCGGCGGCGCACCCTTCGCGCTGGCTGTAGACACATCCGTTCATGCTCAGGCGAGAGATCTTGACATCGCCATCAATCCCGGCGGCGTGGCCTATGTGCTGCCCTGCATCGCCGGCCACGTGGGCGCCGATACCGCCGGCGTGATCCTCTCCGAACAGCCCCATGACCGGGACGGCATCAACCTGGTCGTCGACATCGGCACCAACGCGGAGATCGTGCTGGGCAACCGGCACCGGCTGCTCGCCTGCTCGAGCCCCACGGGCCCGGCCTTCGAAGGCGCCCAGATCAGCTGCGGCCAGCGGGCGGCGCCGGGGGCCATCGAGCGCGTGCGCATCGATCCGCAGACACTCGAGACCCGCATCAGGGTGATCGGGTCAGACCTCTGGTCGGACGATCCGGGCTTCGCCGAGTCCGTGCCGGGCGGCATCGTCACCGGCATCTGCGGATCGGGAATCATAGAAGCGGTGGTCGAGATGATGCTGGCCGGCGTGCTGAGCGGAGACGGCGTCATCGACGATGCACTGGCAGATCGCAGCGATCGCCTGGTACGGGACGGGAGGACCTTTTCTTTCGTCCTCCACCAGGACGACCCGGTGATTTCCGTCACGCAGAACGATGTTCGGCAGATTCAGTTGGCAAAGGCTGCACTGTACGCCGGCGTGAAACTCCTCATGGACCGGCTGGAGGTCGATTCCGTCGACAGCATCCGCCTGGCGGGCGCCTTCGGCAGCCACATCGACGTCAAGTACGCCATGGCGCTGGGCATCATTCCCGATTGCCCCCTCGACCGGGCCGGTCCCGCCGGCAACGCGGCCGGCACCGGGGCGCGCATTGCGCTCCTGAACAACGCCTCCCGCTTGGGGGGCCCTTTGGCCAGCCACATCGACGTCAAGTACGCCATGGCGCTGGGCATCATTCCCGATTGCCCCCTC
>JAPOON010000883.1 GCA_026713405.1 Gammaproteobacteria bacterium | reverse complement strand
TGTCGATGACCGACTCGCGGCCGCCGTGCCGAACCACCAATTCGCCACCGGCACCCTCGGTCGGGAGAGAGACGACCAAGGTTCCGACCATGCCGACTTCCTTCTCGGTGTCGCGATGAGCCGTGAAGAAGCCGCCCGGCTCGTAGACCAGCAGCTTGTATGGGCGGGTTTCCAGCCGCTCGGAGGGGCATCCGAGGCCCTCGGAGACTTTCGCCACGATCGCTTTGAACGACTCAGTCCAGCCCTGACCGCTCACGCCGAATGCCGAGCTGTCAATCTGCCAGCAGTCCCGCACCGAGGTGTCGAGCACGGTTTCGGGCCCCTTGCCGTACGGGGCGCGTTCCGCCACCGCAAGCAATGCCCGGACCTGCGTTTCCTGCACCGGGAAGGCGACCGTGCCCACCCGCTCGACTTGCAATAGCGGCATTGGCGAGATCAGCCTGGAATGGACGCAGTAGTCCCCCGGCCGGTCGAGCGATTGCAGCAAATCTTCGATGCCCTTCTGCTCGGTGTTGTACGTGATTCGTGAGAACCCCATTTCAGTCTTTCATCGCTGGGTGACGGCGCCCAGCGCCGAGGCCGCAACCGGTGCTCAGATGGCAGCAGCTTATCATTCCCGAATTAAGCTCCATCCGAGCTGGCAGCAACGCGCTCCACAACCGTTCGGAATGCGAGCCGAGTACTGCGGTCAAGCGCCCACGATGGTTGCGCCTGTCTCGCCGGCTTCATTCCCAGGCTAGCCGCGACGCACCTGCCGTCACGCCGTACAGGTCGCCTTGCGCACAGCCGTCGATCCCGCTTGGCCGCGCTCCGCGATCCGCTGTCACTCCGGCATCTCGAACCAGACTGGTCTGGATCCGCAGCCATCTTCTTGCGAGCATGCTACGGAACAGTCAGCTTGGCTGCGGCTAGGTTGGCGAGACCGATCAAACACCCGTCAGTTCTCGCAGCGCCCGGCGGTCACGGGCAATCGCTTCCATGCATTCGCGTTGTCTAGCGGGGTCGCGGTGGTCGATGTACTCCATGTGTAGCGAGACGGGCGTTCCCTCGCTGACCTCGGTGCTTACCATGTCGAACAAGGCAGGGTCGACCTGCCCGGTGCCTAGGGGCACGTTGATGGCCTGCCTGCCTTCCCAGCGGAAGTCCTTCATATAGATCAAGCGGACGCGATCGCGGATCACTCGCCAAGTGACGGGCCACGACAGGCCGCCCTCGACTGTGGCATGGCGGAGATCGTAGATTGCCGCCACCCGATCCGCCGGAACTCCTTCCAGCAGCCTGTGCAGATCCCAAATGGGTCCGCCTACGAGATTGCGGCCGGCGTGGTTCTGATACAGGCCCATGATCTGGAATCCGCTCAGGTAGTCCGCCAGACGCATCACGGTCTGGCGATGCTCTTCGAGTTGGGCGAGGATGGGCCGCTCAAGATCGTAGCGGTAGTACGCCATGCGGAACCACTTGATTCCGAGGCTGTCCGCGGTCTTGATCACCCGCTGCGAGAGAGGATTCTCGGCGTCATTGACATCGGTGGTGATCATCACGACTCTTCGACCGCGCTTCTCGAGAGCTTCGGCCAGCCTTGGTAGATCGCGTTCGACGTTTTCTGGCTCGACCTGACCGCCCTTTCGGACGGTGGCTTCGATGCCGTCGAGGTCGTTCTCCTCGAGGAAAACGGCCACCTCATCGAAGGCGAGCCACTGCAGGTGCTTTGCGAACGCCATCACAGGTCCGAAGCGCTGATCGGAAGCCCGCACATTGCTAGCCAGCGCGGCGCACGCGCCCATTCTTATCAATTCTCTTCTGGTCATGCCTTGGTTGCCTTCGGCGGCAAGGTCTCCGTTGACGGAGCCGCCTGCCTGAAAGAGTAACCGATGGCGCTCGCTGTGGAAGATAG
>JAPOON010000882.1 GCA_026713405.1 Gammaproteobacteria bacterium | reverse complement strand
AGTTGCTCCGCAACTTGGAGACATTGTTCGAAAGTGCGACTCAGCTGTCCACCTAAAGGCCGTTCAAGGATTCGAGGGAGCCCGGGAAGTCGCGGGATCGCACAGACCCGAAGCTGTTCCGCCACTTTGCCCGGTGCACATCTCGGGCAGTCTCCAGAAGGCGTGGCAGCGACTGCGGGGCCCTCGCAATCCGCTCCGAAACGAAACGTAACAAATTTTCGTGGAATTTTTCTTGCTACGACTGTCTAAATTCGTACAATGCCCGGCTTCGCTCATGGGCTTTGTTTCAAAGTCCTGGTCGGAGAAACAGGCGTGGCGCGGTTCTCTCTCCCCTTCCTCCCTTGACCGCGAAGACAGCACCCCACAAGGTCTGTCGCCACGCCTTCTCTTTTTCTGCACCCGAATTGACCAAACAACCGGCCCCGGGGGCAGGCGCGTCCCGGGGCAACTGGACACGCGTTCCTGAAGCTGTAGAATCTGTCCACCTGTTGTACTGGTCAATGCGACCCGGCATGGAGCTTGACGACGACCTTTACCGGATTGGAACGGTAGCGAGCCTCACCGGCATCGCGGTCGAGCGTCTGCGCGCCTGGGACCGCCGCTACGGCCTGGCGCCCGCCCACCGCGCCGGCAAGACCCGCTTCTACGATCGCGCCCAGCTCGAGCGGCTGAAACGCATGAAGCAACTCATCGACGAGGGTCAGCCGATCTCGAGCCTCGTCGACCTTTCCGACGAGCAGCTGGCGGGCCGGCTCAGCGCCAGCCATCGCATTACCGCATACCGGCCGCGCGTGGGCCTGATCGGCCCGAACCTGCTCGTTCTCGAGCACGAATCCGACAGCAACGCCGAAGTGACGGCCCGCTGGGCCAACATGAACGCCTTTGTCGCCCACTCCGACGCATCTCCCGCGCCGGACGTCATCGCCGTGCAACTGCCGGTGCTTCGCACACAACCCATTGAACAGATTGAGGAAGCCTTTCCCGAGACGCGGATAGTCGCGCTCTACCAGTTCGCCACCGACAAGCACCTGAACCGGTTGCGGGACCGCGGCGTCGCTGCGTTGCAATGGCCGGTGGGCTGGGCGGAAATCGAACAGGCCTGCTTTGCCGGTTCACTGCGCCCGCTGCGGGCCGCGCGCACGGCGCCGCGCCGGTTCACCGACGAGCAACTGATCGCCATCGCGGCCAGTGCCACCGATCCGAGCCAGTCGCCCCGACACCTGGTGGAACTGATCACCCGCCTGAACGCCTTTGCGGAATACACCCTCGCCTGGCAGGAGGCCGACGAAGCCCCCGCCGGGGCCGTGGCCCTGCACGAGCGTATCTACGGCGATGTGACCCATGCCCGGGCGCAGCTCGAAGCGGCCCTGGAGGCCATGGCCGACGCGGAAGAGCTACTGGCCGGCTAAATCTGGCCCAATCCGGACAAAACCCGGACAAAAAATCAAAATAATTCAAAAATAGGCTTGACGACGGGTCTTGTACTGTACATAATCCTTCCCCAATCAGTTACAAGGCGTGCCAGCAACTTCGACGCAGTCCTCCCTTTCAAGTGTCCTTCCCCCCAGAAGAGAAGTTGCTTTCAGAATATCCCCCTTTCTGACACGCCTTTTTTCCACACCCACCGCAAGGCGTCCGGCCTGACCGGTTCAGGCGCCGCCAGACAGTAATTCCAGCGCAACCCCGGCGCGCACGGCGACGCCGCTCTTGTAGGTCTCCAGATCGAAATCATCGCGCGTTCCCATCGCTCCGACGAGATACCGCTTGTAGACGCCCTGCCCGATCGCCGCCAGACGCCAGTGGGAAAAGGCCCGGTAGTAGCCGATACCCTCCAGGTCCCGCCCGGTGATCCGCGCATACCGTTCGCTGATCGCCCGCCGGGACGGAAAGCCGCCGGCAGCGGTGGTGGCTTCCCCTGCCTCGTCCTCGCCGGGAGCGATCCAGGAGTTCAGCAGGTAACCGACATCCGCCAGCGGGTCGCCCAGCGTACAGAGTTCCCAATCGAGTACGGCGCGGACGCGCCCACCGCCCACGATCATGTTCCCGAGCCGAAAGTCGCCGTGCACGATGGCCGAGCCGATCTGCCTGGGCATCCGCTCTTCCAGGATGCGCGCGGTTTCCTCCATTTCCGGAATCTCGTGGGTCTTAGATGCCTCCCACTGCCGCTTCCAGCGCTTGAGCTGGCGCGCCAGGTAAGCTTCCCGGCGCCCCAGGTCACCCAGGCCGACGGTATCCGGTTCCAGGTTGTGCAGCCGCGCGAGCACCTCGACGGCATGCATGCCGATCGCGAAACGCTGGTCTTCGCCGAGTTGCCTCGCCGCCGCGGCATCATGCAGCACCTCGCCCTCGACGAAGGCCATGATGTAGAAGGGCGCGCCGTTCACGTCGGTGTCGCCGCAGAGGGCAACCGCCTCCGGTACGGGCACTTCGGAGTCCCTGAGTCCGAAGATGATCTTGTGCCCCCGGCCCATGTCATGGCCACTCTGCAGCACATGGCCCAGCGGCGGCCGCCGCAACACCCAGGCGGACCCCGCCCGGTCGGTAAAGCGGTAGGTGAGGTTGGAATGGCCGCCGGCGATCAGCGAGAACTCCAGCGGCGGCTCCAGATCCTCGATGTGCGCGACGAGCCACTTTGTGACCTTCTCTTCGTTGATGCCTTCCACGCTCATTCCATCCTTGAGGGTGGAATGAAATGTAAACCTTTTGAACGCCCGGGGGGAACCGGCGCCGGGCCGCAAACGGCCCGTTCATCGCGTGCAGCGGCATTTACGGCGCGTCCCAAATCTCCGCCTGCTCTCAGCCGCCGCGTCGCCGCACTTTCGCCACGGGCTGTTAGGCGCTAGTCTCTCCGCAAGACCGAAAGGAAGCCCGTTTCATGTCCACCGATGCCTTGTACGACCTCATGCGCAACCAGCGCGCCATCCGCCGGCTAAGGCCGGACCCTATCCCGGAGGATGTGCTGCAGCGCATCATGCAGGCCGCCGCCTGGGCGCCCACCGGCGGCAACCGGCAGCCCTGGCGGGTCGTGATGGTGCACGACCGGGCCAGCAAGGAGCGCCTGGGAGAGCTGTACACGGTGCACTGGGACAACTTCACGAAGATCTACCGGAAACGCTTCGTCGACGCACCCGAGGAACGGCGGCTCAAGGAAGAACGCACCATCGCCGCGGGCGACTACCTGGCCGCGCACTTCGGAGATTGTCCCGTCGTCGCCGTCGTCTGCTTCAACCCGAAATTCATGGCAGTTACCGATGCCGGGCAGGACCGGGTGTCGGTGGTCGGCGGCGGCTCCGTCTACACGGCGGTTCAGAACCTCATGCTCGCCTGCCAGGCCGAGGGGGTGGGATGCGTACTGACCACGCTGCTCTGCATGGACGAACCCGCCGTGCGCGAACTGCTCGGCATCGATGCCGACTGGTATACCGCCGCCCACGTGCCCATGGGCTACCCGGTGGCCGGTGGCTACGGGCCCACCGCCCGCATGCCCGTTGCCGAACTTTTCTACAAGGACACCTGGGGAACCCCGATCTGAGTTTTCGTCACCCCGAGTCGCAGTCCGCAGACAAATCCAGGAAACGAACATGGACTTCACCACCTACGAACGCATGCGCATCAGCCGCAACGGCCGCATCCTCACAATTGCCCTGGACAATGGCAAGATCAACGCCGTCGACAGCACCATGCACCACGAACTGGCCCGGGTGTTCCTGGACGCCCAGGACGACGAAGACAGCGACCTTGTCATACTGACCGGCACCGGCCGGGCCTTCTGCGCCGGCGGCGACATGGACTGGTTCCAGAAGCATATCGAGGATCCGAGAACCTTTCGCGCCATCGCCCCGGAAGCCAAGCGCATCGTCACCTCGCTCCTCGACCTGGAGAAACCGCTGATCTGCCGGCTGAACGGCGCCGCTGCCGGCCTGGGCGCCACCATCGCGCTCATGAGCGACATCATCATTGCCGCCGATACGGCCCGCATCGGCGACCCGCACATCAAGGTTGGCCTGGTGGCCGGAGACGGCGGCGCCATCATCTGGCCGCAGCTCATCGGTTTCGCCCGGGCCAAGGAACTGCTGCTCACCGGCGACCTGCTGACCGCGACCGAAGCCGCCGGTCTCGGCCTCGTCAACTACGCGGTACCCGCCGATGAACTCGATGCAAAGGTCGACGAAATCGCCGGCAAGATTCTCGGCAATCCGCGCTGGGCGGTGCGCTGGACCAAGACGGTCACCAACATCCCGTTGCGGGAACTGGCCGCCCGGCTTGCCGACCCGGCCCTCGCCTACGAGATACTCACCAATCTAAGCGCCGACCGGAAGGAGGCCGTCGCCGCCTTTGTCGAGCGGCGCAAACCGGAATTCACCGGGGAATAACGCCGGAATCCCGGGAGAATTGTTCCCTGAAAGTTTCCGTCCCGGCGCGCCGGGGCGCTGACTCGCAGGGAACAACGGTTGGATGTACGATTAGAGCGGGTGCGAGGTGCGGGCCTCCAGCACCTGCCCTGGCCGGTGCGTTGGCGCGCTACGCCGTATTTTTCGATTTGACAGCTCCAGTTGTTCGACACACCGGCCCCGCAACGCAGTTGCGGGGCGT
>JAPOON010000881.1 GCA_026713405.1 Gammaproteobacteria bacterium | reverse complement strand
CGGGAGGCGCGGCCCCTGCCCTGACATGCCCGTCAGTATGTAGTTCGCCGTGCCGTTGATGATGCCGGCACCCGTCTGCCCCCGGCGGGCCGCCAGCCCCCGGGTCAGCGAGCCGATGATGGGAATGCCGCCGGCAACCGCCGCCTCGAAGCCGAGCCCCACCCCCTGTTGCGCGGCGCCGGCGAGCAGTTCGTCTCCGAACCGGGCGATGACCGCCTTGTTCGCGGTCACAACGGATTGTCGGCGCGACAGGGCGTCGCGCACCAGGCGCACGGCACGGTCCTCGCCCCCGATGAGCTCCACGACCACGTCGACATCGTCCTGATGCAGGGTCGCGAGATCCGTAGAAAACTCCGCGCCCCCAAGGTCCGCTTCCGGCCGGGGGGTGCGGCTGGCAACCCTGACAAGCCTGAGCGGGCGGCCGGCCTGCCGCTCGAGGTGGGCGGCATCGGCAGTGAACAGGTCGAGCACGCCCCGGGCAACGGTGCCCAGGCCGGCAATGCCGATGCGCAAGGGCTTCAACCGCCGGACCCGGTTACAGCCCGAGCGCCCGGGCAAGCTCTTCCGCCGGCAGATAGCCGGGGATCAGGTGCCCGTCTTCCGTCACGAGAGCCGGCGTGCCCGACACGCCGAGCTGGCTACCCAGCTGCATCTGCGCGCTCACCGGGTTCGGGCAGGACCGCGGCGGTATGCTGTTGCCCAGTTTGAGTTCGGTAATGGCGCTCTGGGGGTCCCTGGAGCACCAGGCCGAGACGATCTTGCGATAGGAATCGGAATCCATGCCTGCCCGGGGAAACGCCAGGTAACGCACCTCGATGCCCAGTGCATTGATCTCCGCCATTTCCTGGTGCAGCTTGCGGCAATAGCCGCAATCCACATCGGTAAACACGTTGACGTGGGCCTTGCGCTCGCCAACCGGCGGAAACACGATCATGTCGTCCCGGCTTACGCCGGCAAGAAGCCCGCGGCGCCGTTCGGCGCGAATCGAGTCGGTGAGGTTGACGAACCCCTCGCTCTCCACCGAGTACATGTCGCCCGTGAACAGGAAACGGCCATCGGCGGTGCCGTACAGCACGCTGCCGTCTTCCAGTTCGATCGCCAGCACGCCGTCAAAGGCGGTTTCCTCCACGCTTTCGATCGGCAGGGCGGGCTGCAATTCCTTGAGCCTGGCAACAAGGTCGTCGCCCGGCGCCGCCAGAACCACCGGCGCCAATACGGCGGCCACAAGCAACGTGAAACGGGCGATTCGGGTCATTTCAACCTCATTTGGGGGAACAGGCGGCCCGGTGCCGGGTCCGAGCGCGCCGAAAGGCGAAGTCTAGCAGTTTCCCTCCCGGCGTTCGGGAAAGTCACGTTCTACCCTCGCGGATGATGTGTCCGGTGCAGTTCCTTGAGGCGCGCCTGGGCGATGTGGGTGTAGATCTGCGTCGTGGAAAGGTCCGCGTGACCGAGCATCATCTGCACGGCCCGCAGGTCGGCCCCGTGATTCAGCAGGTGGGTCGCGAAGGCATGCCGCAGGGTGTGCGGCGAGATGGGAGAGTAGATTTGGGCCTTGCGCGCGTGCCGCTTTACCGCGTACCAGAACGTCTGACGGGTCATGGCGCGCCCGCGGCGGCTTGGAAAGAGCGCCTCGGTACCCTCGCCGGACAGCGCCCCGCGGCCGTCGCGAACAAAGCGTTCGACCCAGTGCAGCGCCTCTTCGCCCACGGGCACCAGGCGCTCCTTGCCACCCTTGCCCACGACCCTGACGATGCCCTGGCGCAGGTTGATCGAAGCGGTGCCGAGCGAGACGAGTTCCGTTATCCGCAAGCCCGTGGCGTAAAGCAACTCCAGCATGGCCCGGTCGCGAAGCCCGATCGGGGTGTCGACATCGGGCGCGTTCAGCAATGCGACCACCTGGCTTTCCGAAAGCGAGCTGGGCAACGGCCGGCCGAGTGCCGGGTGTTCGATGTGTGCCGCGGGGTCCCGGTCGATTCTGCCGCGCGCCATGCTGTGGCGGTAGAACCCCTTGACGCAGGACAGCCACCGGGCGGAACTGGTTGCCTGGTAGCCGCGGTCGTAACGCCTGGCCAGTACGTTCAGCAGGTCCGGCTCGGTCACCTGGAACAGATCCTTGCCCAGATCTCGGGCCAGGGAATGCAGATCGCGGCGATAGGCCGCCAGGGTATTCTCGCTCAGGCCCTTTTCGAGCCAGACCTCGTCGATGTACTGGTCGATGGCCTCCGTACCCGAACCGGCGCCGGGCACTTCATCCGCCCGGCGCTGGCCGGAGGTTTCCCGATCAGCGCGTCGCGTCACACCTTCTCTTTGATCCGCGCCGCACGCCCGGAGCGCTGGCGCAGGTAGTAGAGCTTGGCCTTGCGCACATCGCCGCGGCGCTTGACCTCGATGGATGCGATCATCGGGCTGTGGGCCTGGAAGGTGCGCTCCACGCCGACGCCGTGAGACACCTTGCGCACGGTGAACGAGGAGTTGAGGCCGCGGTTGCGCCTGGCGATGACGACGCCCTCGAACGCCTGCTGCCGTACGCGGACGCCTTCGCGGACCTTGACCTGCACGACGACGGTGTCTCCGGCCGAGAAGTCCGGGATGTCGGTCTTGAGCTGTTCGTTTTCCAGCTCCTCGAGAATCTTGTTTCTACGCATCTTTCGTCTCCTCGTCCGAGCCCTTGAGTTGTGCCTCCAGGAGGGCCGCATCCTGATCCGAGAGTTGCCGGCTGGCCAGCAGTTCCGGCCGGCGCTGCCAGGTACGCTTGAGCGCCTGGCCGCGGCGCCAATTTTCGACTGCCGCATGGTCGCCGCTCAAGAGCACGGCGGGCACTTTCAGGCCGGCAACCGTCTCGGGGCGCGTATAGTGCGGATATTCGAGCAATCCATCAAGATGCGATTCACTCAGCGCCGACTCGCTGTTGCCCAGCGTTCCCGGCAGCAGGCGGCTCATTGCATCGATGAGCACCATCGCCGGAAGCTCCCCGCCCGTTAGAACGTAGTCGCCGATGGACACTTCCTCGTCGACGGCAAGCTGCAGAACCCGTTCATCAATTCCCTCGTACCGGCCGGTTACCAGAACGAGGCTCGTCTCCCCCGCAAGGCGCTGCACCCCGGCCTGGTCGAGCCGCTTGCCCTGGGGAGAAAGGCAGACCACCCGGGCCGGCGACGGCGCTCTCGATTTCGCCTCTCCGATGCTCGCGAGCAACGGTTCCGCCAGCATCACCATGCCCGGGCCGCCGCCGTAGGGCCGGTCATCCACGGTGGCGTGGCGGTCCGTGGCGTGATCGCGGGGGTTGAAAATCTCCAGCGCCAGGCCGCCCTGCTTGAGCGCGCGGCCCAGCACGCCCACGGCGGCCATGTCGCGGATCAGGTCCGGAAACAGGCTGACCACGCCAACCCACATCTCAGTCGACGTCCTCCCAGTCGACCCGCAGCAAACCGTCCTCTTGAACTACTCCGTCCACGAACTGTTCAACGAATGGAATCAACCTTTCCCGCTCTCCCTTGACGACCAGCACATCATGCGCGCCCGTCTCGATCAGCCGCTCGACCGTGCCGAATACGGTTCCGTCGCTGTTGACGACGCGCAGCCCGATCAGATCCCGCCAATAATATTCCCCGGGCTCGGGCGGCGGGAAGTTGTCTGCACGCACGCCGACCAGGCTGCCCCTGATCGCAAGCGCTTCGTTACGGTCGTCGATGCCCGAGAGCCTGGCGACAAACCCGTCGCCGTGAGGCTGGATTTCGAGCACGTCGATGGCTTGCCATGCACCGGAGCGCTGCATGAACCACGGGCTGTAGGAAAGCAGGTTGGCCGGGGGGTCGGTGTAGGATGTGAGGCGAACCCAGCCGCGGATACCGTAGGCGCCGCCGACGCGTCCGACGACGACCGGTTCCTCGGCGCCCGTGCGAATCAGTCTCGGCCGGCCTAGCCCGACCTATTCATGAATGAACTACTGCGGCCGTCAATAGCAGCGAAATCACTGGCCGTGCTCCCGCCGCGCGCTCAACGGGCTGCAAGCACGCGTCCGCGCACCCAGCGCTTTCACTACTCCTCATCTTGCCAGCCTCGCTACGTCCATTCACGAATAGGTCGGACTAACTTTTGCCGGCCCCTTCGTCCGCCGGAGCTTCCGGTGCTTCAGCGCTTGCGGCAGCGTCTTCCGCAGCAGGCGCCTCTGCATCCTGCGCAGGCTCCTCCGCCTCGGCGTCGGCGGATTCGGCCGCTTCCGCTTCTACGCTTTCTTCGGCTTCGGCTTCGGCTTCGGTTTCGGCTTCAGCTGCCTCCGCCTCACCGCCATCCTCGATGGCCTCCACTTCGGCCGCAGCGCCTGCATCGGCCTTCGGGGCTGCTTCAACGGCCTCTGTTGCTTCAGCGGCCTCTGTTGCTTCAGCGGCCTCTGTTGCTTCAGTGTCGACCGCCGCTGCCTCTG
>JAPOON010000880.1 GCA_026713405.1 Gammaproteobacteria bacterium | reverse complement strand
TCCTAATCGCAAGGGCCACTGCGCATCCAAGTGTCTTATTACTGCGTGCGCAGGTCAACACTCTGCTTGCCGACATCGTGTCGCGTCATGATCCTACACGGACCCCAGGCAATCTCCTACGTCCCGAACCGTCAATTACTGTCTTGACCGGCGTTGCACATGGCGGGAATAATCCTTGGACCAAGCGAGGCGAATCAATGAACTCCACGTTCGACACGCTCTCCGCCCTGCGAAGTCTCGAAGCCTCCGGCCTCGACTCAAGGCATGCCGAAGCCATCGTGCACGTTGTTTCAGACAACCATCTCCAGCTAGCGACGAAGGCCGACAGCGCCGCGTTGAAAGACGAATTTCAGGCATTCCGGGAGGAGATGAGCAAACAGTTCACCAATTGCACGGAAGAAATGGAGAACCGGTTCACGTCCTTCACGGAAAAGATGGAGGACCGGTTCACCACCTCACGGAAAGAGACGGACGCACAGTTTAGCGCCTGGAGAAAGGAGCACGAAAGCAGTCTGGCAACGCTAGCCCAGCAGTTTCGGGTCGAGCTGTGGCGCGTCGTAAACAGAATGCTGCTGGCCCAGGTCGCCGTCGGCGCGCTGGTCGTCGCCGTTCTGAGTCTGCTCTAGAATCCTTGGGCGGCCCGCCCCAATCGCCAATCCGACAAGTTTCAACACCGAGCTGACCATGCCCCGACAACGAATCGCCAATGCCCGCATCGTCAACGAAGGCTCCGTCACCGAAAGCGACCTGGTTATCGAGAACGGGCGCATCGCCGCCATCGGTGCCGTCTCCGGGCCGGAAACCGCGGTATTCGATGCGGAAGGCGCCTGGCTGCTGCCCGGCATGATCGACGACCAGGCCCACTTCCGCGAGCCGGGCTTCACCCACAAGGGCACCATCGCCACCGAGTCGGCCGCCGCCGTGGCCGGGGGCATCACCAGCTACATGGAAATGCCCAACTGCAACCCGCTGACCATCGACCAGGCAGCGCTGAACGACAAGCACACCCGGGCCGCCCGGGTTTCCGCCGCCAACTACGCCTTCTACCTGGGCGCCACCAACGACAACCTGGAGGCCATCAAATCCGTCGACCCGGCATCCGCCTGCGGCGTCAAGGTATTCATGGGCGCGAGCACCGGCAACATGCTGGTGGACGACCCGGCCGCACTGGAAGGTATCTTCGCGGCCACCCCGCTGGTAATCGCCACCCACTGCGAGGACACGCCCACCATTCTCGCCAACGAGGCGCGGGCGCGGGAGCAATACGGCGACGACATCCCGTTCGAAGAGCACGCAAACATCCGCTCGGTCGAGGCGTGCTACCTGTCATCGTCGCTGGCGGTTGACCTGGCCACCCGGCACGGCTCGAACCTGCACGTCCTGCACCTCACCACCGAACGCGAACTGGGCCTGTTCACCCCCGGCGACCTGGCCGGCAAACGAATCACCGCCGAGGTCTGCGTACACCACCTGTATTTCGACGCCACCTGGTACGCCGACAAGGGCGCCGACATCAAGTGCAACCCGTCGGTCAAGCAGCCGAGCGACCGTGAAGCCCTGCTTGCCGCGGTGAACGACGGCCGCATTGACATCATCGCCACCGATCACGCCCCCCACACCCGGCAGGAAAAGGCCCGCCCCTATCTGGAAGCGCCGGCGGGCCTGCCCCTGGCGCAACATGCGCTCACC
This sequence comes from Gammaproteobacteria bacterium, assembly GCA_026713405.1. The sequence continues at coordinate 2,947 of JAPOON010000880.1, read as the reverse complement.
TGCCTGTGCGAGCACATCCCCAACGGCGGCCTTACCATGGAAACCATCGTTGCCAAGACGGCCCACGCGCCGGCACGCCGGTTCGGCGTCAGGGAACGGGGTTTCATCCGCGAGGGCTACCACGCCGACCTTGTCCTCATCGAGGAACGCCCCGTCGCGGGCGACGCCAACCTGTTCTCGAAGTGCGGCTGGAGCCCCTTCGCCGGCATCGAGTTCAGCCACCGGGTGCGCGCCACCTGGGTCAACGGACACCTGCGCTACGACGATGGCCGCCTGCTCGACGGCCCGACAGGACAGCCACTGAAATTCGACCGCTGACCCGTCTCCCCGGCTCCGGGGACACTTAAATCTTCAGCCTCCGGAACCGCTACCTTACTTTTACCTTGACGGGTTGGGGACACTCACCGTGCTCCGGCTCAGGGACACCTACCCTCGCCTGGAGACACCTGCTTTTTGGAGCACCCGAGGACTCGTTCCAGATCATCGACTTGTCGTGAAGCGCCGTTCTGCCAAAATGGCGCACTTTCGCCATCGTTGCAGGGAGATTCACATGGCGCTCGTCGACTTCGAATTGCACGGCCACATCGCCGTCGTCACCTTCAATCGCCCCGAGGCGCGCAATGCCATCAATGCCGAGGTGGGCGTGCGCCTGGCGCAGGCCTGGCAGGAAGTGAAAGACAACGATGCGATACGCGTTGCCGTGCTGACCGGTACGGGCAGCGCCTTTTGCGCCGGCGCGGATCTCGGCCAGCTCATCCCGCTGGTATCGGGTGCGCGCACGCCGCAGAACAAGTGGGAGGAACAGGTGGTGGCGGAGCCTGGAATTACGTCCCGCGGCCTGCTCAGAAATTTCGACCCTGAAAAACCGGTAATCGCCGCCATCAATGGGCACGCCATTGCCGGCGGCATGGAAATCGTGCAGGGCACCGATATCCGCGTGTCGGTTCCGGAAGCGAAATTCGGCGTTCAGGAAGTGAAGTGGGCAATCTTTCCCGCCGGTGGCTCCACGGTGCGCCTGCCCGTGCAACTGCCTTTTTCCAAGGCCATGGAACTGATGCTGACCGGCGACCTGATAACCGCCGGGCAAGCGCTTGACCTGGGCTTTCTCAACTACGTTACCGAAGACCCGCTTGCCAAGGCCATGGAGATCGCGGAAAAGATCGCCGCCAACGGGCCGCTGGCGGTGCGGGCCATCCGCCGCTCTGCCCGGGCCTGCCTGGGGCTGCCGGAACGTGAGGCACTGAAGCTGGAAGGCGAGATCTCGGCGCCGGTCTTCCGCACAGAGGACGCCCGGGAGGGGCCGCGTGCGTTCATGGAGAAACGCCAGCCGCAATACCACGGCCGATAGGCGCCGGGCACGACCGGAACGGCCATAGACAACGTACCATGACAAGTCTGCAAGGAGCGGTCAGGCGCCGCTGGTGGATCGAGGGCGCTGCCGGCACCCGGGGCGGCATGGGCATTGCCGGCCTCGACTGGGGCGGAGACAGGCCCATCGCCCTGCTGCACCATGCCAACGGGTTCTGCGCCGCCACCCTGGCGCCGCTGGCGCAACTGCTGAATCCCCACTACCGGGTGATTGCCATCGACGGCCGCGGCCAGGGCGATTCAGATTCCCCGTTGTTGCCCGAGGGGGTTCAATGGGAGCGATTCGCCGATGACATCGCGGCGGTTGCCACGCAGATTCTTGATGAGTCAGGGCATGACCGTATCGAGTACGGCATCGGCAGTTCCTTCGGCGGTACCGTTACCGCCATTGCCGAGGCGCGCCGCCCCGGGCCCTTCGCCCGCATCGCCATGCTCGACCCGCCGCTGCACCTGAGCGATGAGTGGCTCGAAGAGGCCGGGCTCGACACGGCCGTCAGAGCCAGGTCACGCCCGGAGCTTGTGGACCTGGCCCGCCGGCGGCGCGCCGTGTGGCGCTCTCGGGAGTTCATCCGGCAGGCCTGGAAAGACAAGCCCATGTTTGCCTCCTGGACCGCGGCCGCCTTCGATCTTTACATCAACGAAGGATTCAGGGACCTGCCGGACGGCACCGTAATGCTGAAGTGTTCACCGGAAGTGGAAGCCGCCGTGTTCGAGGCGACCTCTCCGGACCTGAACATATTCGAGGTCGTAACCGCCGTGGCCTGCCCGACACTGCTCGTGCATGCCGGGCGCGGCTACTTTCCACCCCCGCTGCACGAAAGGTTCGCCGCGCAGTTTCAAGACGGCACGTTCCTGAATGCGGACGCGGGCCACCTGATGCCCCTGGAAGTTCCGGAATACTGCGCCCAACTGCTGCTCGGGTTCGCCGGTCAGCAGCCGAGCACCCCGTCGAGTAGCACTTCCAGCGCCGTATCCACATCGATCTCGTAAGCGACCTCGGCATTCGGCGGGTCCTGCCGCCGCAGCGTCCGCTGATCGACCACGGTCATGCCACGCGTCCATTTCCCGGCGAGTTCGATGTCCACGGCCCGGGGCTCCATGCGAATGAGGTGCGGATGCGTTAGCGCCAGCACGGCGCAGGGATCGTGCAGCGCCGCCCGCCGCTCGCCCACCAGTTCCTGCATGCGGTCGTGGATGAAGGCGAAAAGCCGGGCAACGAGGTCCGGCACCGGCCCACGGCCGGTAAGCCGCGGAATCAGGCCGTCTTCTGACTGGAACTGCGTGGTCAGGTTCAGGCCGCACATTTTCAGACGGGCGCCCGAGCCGAACACCACCGCCGCCGCCTCGGGGTCGGCGTGAATATTGAATTCCGCCGTCCGGGTCACGTTGCCGGCCGTGGCGCTGCCGCCCATGATTGAGATGCCCGCCACGCGTTCGGCAAACGCCGCATCCCTTTCCATTGCCAGGGCCACGTTGGTGAGGGGGCCGACCGCCACTACCCACAGATCATCGATACGTTTCGACGCTTCGAGCAGGAAGCCGACCGCATCCGTTCCCGCAAGTTCTGTCGTGGGCTCCG
>JAPOON010000879.1 GCA_026713405.1 Gammaproteobacteria bacterium | reverse complement strand
GGCCCCGCCGGTCGAGGCCGACCAATCGCCGGCCCAACCGGCCAGGTCCGACAGCGGTTGACGGCGCCATGCCCCAACTCGACATGAATGCGGTAACCGGGTGTGAGGTGACCGCTGTGACGGCCTTGTCCGCGATCGAGAGGTCTAACGGGGCGATGCCCCAGCCTGACGAGAAATCCGCGACCGGGAGGGAAGGTGATTCATTTGACAGCCTTATCCGCGAACAAGAGGTCTAGCCCGACCCGCCAGATACATGCCTTCCGATCCTGACTCGACAACCCCCGAAGACCGCAAGACGCCAGTTGAGGATGCGGCGGAACACGATGCGCTGGTCGACAGCGCGGAGATGCCCTTCATGGCGCACGTCGTCGAACTGCGTCAGCGCATCCTGCGCGGGCTGTTCGCGGTGCTCGCCCTGTTCCTGCCGATCTACTTTTTTGCTAACGAGCTCTACGAAGTGGTGGCCGCGCCGCTGATGGCGCACCTGCCGGACGGCGGCAACATGATCGCCACGGAAGTGGCCTCCCCGTTCCTGACCCCGTTCAAGCTTGCAATATACGCGGCCATCTTCGTCGGCATGCCGGTGCTGCTGCACCAGGCCTGGTCGTTCGTATCGCCGGGGCTTTACAAGCACGAGAAGCGGTTCGCCCGGCCGCTCTTGGTCTCGAGCATCGCGCTCTTCTACCTCGGCATGGCGTTCGCCTACTTCCTGGTCTTTCCGCTGGTGTTCGCCTTCATGGCAAGCGTCACGCCCGTGGGCGTCACCATGATGACGGACATCAACCGCTACCTGGACTTCGTGCTGACCATGTTCTTCGCGTTCGGCTTCGCCTTCGAGATTCCGATTGCGACCCTGCTGCTGGTCTGGTCGGGCGTCAGCACCGCCAGCAGCATCGCCAGAAAACGCCCCTACGTGATCGTGGGGTGTTTCATCGGCGGGATGCTGCTCACGCCCCCGGACGTCATCTCCCAGCTCTTGCTGGCGATTCCCACCTGGCTGCTGTTCGAGGTGGGCATCCTGTTCGCCCGTATCGCGGAGAAGCGCAGCGAAGGCGGCTGACTAACCGGGCGAGGCCCGAGGCCGACGCAAGACCCGGCCCGACGAGAAAACGGTGACCGGGAGCGAAACTGATTCATTTGGCAGCTTTTTTCGCGAACAAGTGCGAACAAGTGCGAACAAGCGCGAACAAGCGCGAACAAGAGGTGTATAGGCGTTCTCAGCACGCTCCATTCCTTTCCAGTAGAAACGTTACGGGGCCGTCGTTGACCAGCGCGACCTGCATATGGGCGCCGAAGCGGCCCGTCTGCACGTCCGGACAGCGCTCTCTCAGCCCGTCGGCGTAGGCTTCGTAGAGCCGCTCGGCCTGCTCCGGAGGCGCGGCGCGGCTGAACCCGGGCCTCTTGCCCCGGCTCGTGTCTCCCGCCAGGGTGAATTGGGAAACCACCAGTATGGATCCGCCGACGTCGAGCACGGAGCGGTTCATGGGCTTGTGCTCGTCGGCGAAGATGCGCAAACCCAGCGTCTTGTCCACCAGCCAGTCGACCTGTTCCGGCCCATCGTTGGGGAAGACACCCACCAAAGCCAGCAGACCCGCGCCGATCTCCGCGACCACCGAGGATTCGACGGAGACGGAAGCTGCGGTTACGCGTTGCAGCAAAACCCTCAAAACGGGAAAGATCCGCCGTGTTGAGGCAAAGCGCCGCGAACGCCGGATTCATTGCTTGATTCGCGGTCTGGCACTACACTGCGCGGCCCGGTGCCAACGAGGTGGCCTGCCGTTGGCGCAAGACGGTCGGCGGGCATGCACATGACTGATTTGAAAACCTTTTCCCGCAACGTAGCCCGACCTATCCATGAATAAACTACTGCGGCCGTCAATAGCAGCGAAATCACTGGGCGTGCTCCCGCCGCGTGCTCAACGTGCTGTCAAGCACGCTTGCGCGCGCTCTGGTGCGCGCCACCCAGTGATTTCACTACTCATGCCAGCCTCGCTACGTTCATTCACGAATAGGTCGGGCTAGAGGTCTGACAGGCGGCGATTATGACGAAACCCATCAAGGCTGTCGCGCTCATCTCCGGTGGCCTCGACTCCATGCTCGCGGCCAAGGTGGTCATGGAGCAGGGGGTGCACGTCGAGGGCATCAACTTCTTCACCGGGTTCTGCGTCGAGGGCCACACCCACGCGATACGTGCGAAACACCGTGCGAGGCCCAAGCGCAACAACGCCCTGTGGGTGGCGGAGCAGCTCGGCATCAAGCTGCACATCATCGACGTCATCGAGGAGTACAAGAAGGTGCTGCTGGAGCCGAAGCACGGCTACGGGCGCAACCTTAACCCCTGCCTGGACTGCAAGATCTTCATGGTGGGCAAGGCGCTGGCCTGGTCGTTCATGGAGGAGCACGGATTCGACTTCGTGATCACCGGCGAGGTGGTCGGACAGCGCCCCAAGAGCCAGCGGCGCGACACCATGAGCGTCATCGCCCGGGAGTCCGGGGCCGACGACCGGCTGCTGCGCCCCTTGTGCGCCAGGAACCTGCCGCCGACACTGCCGGAGCGGGAAGGCTGGGTCGACCGGGAGGCGCTGTACGGTTTCGAGGGCCGCAACCGCAAGCCCCAGATGGCACTGGCCGAACGCTTCGGGTTCACCGACTGGGCGCAACCCGCGGGCGGCTGCTGCTTCCTCACCGACGAGCAGTACTCCAGAAAACTCGCCGATCTCTGGGACAGCCGGGGCAGCCGCGAGTACGAGCTCGATGACATCATGCTGCTCAAGGTGGGGCGCCACATTCGCCCGGCGCCGCATTTCAAGCTGATCGTGGGCCGGGAGGAGGGCGAAAACGCCTACCTGGAAGGCTACCGCCGGCAGTTCATCGCGCTGCGTCCCACCAGCCACAAGGGGCCGCTCTGCCTGATCGACGGCAGGCCGGACGGTGGGGATGTGCAGCTCGCAGCACGCGTTCTGGCACGCTACAGCCAGGGGCGCGATGCCTCCAGCGTAACCGTCGTTGCCGATGAGCCGGGCGGTGACCGCACCGAACTCAACGTGGCGCCCATGCCGCCATCCGAGATTCCCGCCGCCTGGCACGTCTGAATGGCCGGCGAGGCGCAGTTCCCCCTTGAAACCCTCGATGCTCGGGGGTTACTGTGTCCGCTTCCCGTTATCAGGACCCAGGACAGGATATCGGCCTTGCGTCCCGGCACTCTGCTGGATGTATTCGCCACCGACCCGGGGACGCTGGAGGACATCCCTGCCTGGTGCAGGGTCCACGGCCACGAGGTGGTGGAAACGGAGCGGGACGGGCGCGAACTTCGCATTCGCGTCAAAGTACTTGGTGGCTCGTAACAGACGAAGGCAGTAATTGTCCTCGTGCCGGATATTGGTGCAAGGGCTGTTTTGTCGCACCAAAACGGTGCGTCTGATTGGGGGCGTAAAGGGTCAAATGCTTGACGGGCGGGACGTGGCATGCAAATTGCCTAGATTTCCCGAGGCCCAGCGACCGGCGAAGAAGCCGGTTTCTGGAACAGGTTCGCGCGGCCTGCCTGGTTGCGGCCGGCGCGTTGAATGGAGCGGCGCTCGCTTGGCGCTTGGGCTAAAACAGTCTCAAAGGTAGAGAGATGTCAGAAAACACACTGAAGCTAATCAAAGACAACGATGTCAAATGGGTGGATCTCAGGTTCACGTCTCCGCGGGGCAAGGAACAGCACACGACCATTCCGGCGAATCGCGTCGACGCTGAGTCCCTGGCCGACGGGATCATGTTCGACGGTTCCTCGGTTGCCGGATGGAAGTCGATCAACGAGTCCGACATGATCCTGATGCCGGACGATTCGACGCCGGTTCTCGATCCGTTCCGGGACGAGACCACGCTGAACCTGCGTTGCGACATCGTCGAACCCATGACGATGCAGCCCTACGAGCGCGACCCGCGCGCTGTCGCAAGGAAGGCCGAGGCCTATCTCGCCTCCACGGGCATCGGCGACGAAGCGTTCTTCGGCCCCGAGTGCGAGTTCTTCGTGTTCGACGATGTCAAGTACAAGGTGGAGATGGGCGGCGCCATGTATTCCATCAGCGCCGAAGAGGCCGCCTGGGAATCGGGCGCCGACTTCGAGGGCGGCAACCTCGGCCACCGGCCGGGCGTCAAGGGCGGTTATTTCCCGGTTCCGCCGGTGGATTCCGGGGCCGACCTGCGCTCGGCCATGTGCTCCGCCATGCAGGCCATGGGCCTTGAGGTCGAAGTGCATCACCACGAAGTGGGCACCGCCGGCCAGGCCGAGATCGGCGTGCAGTTCAACACGCTGGTGCGCAAGGCGGACGAAGTGCAGATCTACAAGTATTGCGTGCACAACGTTGCCGATGCCTACGGCAAGACGGCGACTTTCATGCCGAAGCCCCTGGTGGGCGACAACGGCAACGGCATGCACGTGCACCAGTCCATCTTCTCCGGTGGCAGCAACGTGTTCCACGGCGATGCCTATGCGGGGCTGTCCGAGACGGCACTGTTCTACATCGGCGGCGTCATCAAGCATGCCCGGGCGATCTGCGCGTTCTCCAATGCCAGCACCAACTCCTACAAGCGGCTGGTGCCCGGTTTCGAGGCCCCGGTATTGCTCGCCTACTCGGCACGCAACCGCTCGGCTTCGGTGCGCGTGCCCTACATCCAGGGGGGCAACCCGAAGGCCTATCGCGTTGAAGTGCGCTTCCCCGACAGCACGGGCAATCCCTACCTGACCTTCGC
>JAPOON010000878.1 GCA_026713405.1 Gammaproteobacteria bacterium | reverse complement strand
TAATCCTGGCCCTGGGCGTGGTCCAGCGCATCCTGCCGGCGCTGTTCGGCGCCATATTCTGATGCGCACCAGCCGCAACAGCCCGGCGGATTGAAATGGGCAATGAAGTCCAGGATTCCGGGACGGCCGGGTCGGTCGGTATCGTCATACCGGAAACCTTCCACCACGACGACCGGTTCGACCTGCGGTGCGGTGAAACCCTCGATGGATTCGACCTGGTCTATGAGACCTACGGCGCCCTGAACGCCCGGCGCAGCAACGCCGTACTGATCTGCCACGCGCTCTCCGGCAACCATCACGCCGCCGGTTACCACGCGGAAGCCGACACCAAGCCCGGCTGGTGGGATGCCTGCATCGGCCCGGGCAAGGCCGTGGACACCGACCGGTTTTTCGTGGTCTCGCTGAACAACCTGGGGGGCTGCCACGGCAGCACCGGCCCCGCCTCCACCAATCCGGCCACGGGCAAGCCGTTCGGCGCGGACTTCCCCGTCGTGACGGCCGGGGACTGGGTGCGCAGCCAGGTGCTCCTGGCGGACCATCTCGGCATCGAGCGGTTCGCGGCAATCGTGGGCGGGAGCCTCGGCGGCATGCAGGCGATGCAATGGGCCATCGACTTCCCCGACCGGGTGCGCGCCACCGTGCTGATCGCCTGCGCGGCCAAGCTCTCGGCACAGAACATCGCCTTCAACGAGATCGCCCGCCAGGCCATCATGTCCGATCCGGAATACAAGAGCGGCAACTACCGCTCGACGGACACCAACCCGGACCAGGGCCTCGGGCTCGCCCGCATGATCGGCCACGTCACCTACCTGTCCCACGACGGCATGGGCCAGAAATTCGGGCGGGAGCTGAAGTTCGGTGACATGAGCCGGGCCCGGGACGTGGAATTCCAGGTGGAGAGCTACCTGCGCTACCAGGGCCAGAGCTTCTCCCGGCGGTTCGATGCCAATACCTACCTGCTGATGACCCGGGCCCTGGACTTCTTCGATCCCGCCGCCCGGTTCGACGACGACCTGGTGGCGGCCCTCGGGCAGGCAACGGCCAGTTTCCTGGTTCTGTCGTTCACCACCGACTGGCGATTCGCCCCGGCACGGTCCAAGGAGATCGTCGACGCCCTGATCGCGGCGCGGAAGAACGTGGTGAGCGCGGTGATCGAGTCGGATCACGGGCACGACTCCTTCCTGCTGCCGCTGACGCGCTACATCGAAGTGTTCCGCACCTACATGAACCGCCTGGCGGACGCGGCGGAAAGTGACGCCGCGGCGGAAAGTGACGCTGCACCGGAGGCCCCTGATGCGGCCTGACCTCGAGATCATCGCCGATTTGGTCAACCCCGGCGCCCGGGTGCTCGATCTCGGCTGCGGCGAGGGCGATCTTTTGGCCTGGCTGCAGCGCAACAAGCAGGTGAACGGCTACGGGCTCGACGTCGGCGCCGAGAACATCACCACCTGTGTGCGCAAGGGGGTCAACGTCATCGAACAGGACCTGGACGAGGGCCTCGACAATTTCCCCGACGACAGTTTCGACATGGTGGTGATGACGGAGACCCTGCAATCGGTGCGCCTGCCGGGGCGCATGCTCGACGAGATGCTGCGCATCGGTCAGCAGTGCATCGTCACGTTCCCGAATTTCGGGCACTGGCGCAGCCGCTTTCACCTGGCGCTGAAGGGGCGCATGCCGATGGCGAGGCACCTGCCGCACACCTGGTACGAGACGCCCAACATACACCTGTGCACCTTCAAGGACTTCGAGCGCCTGGTTCGACGGAAGGGTCTGCGCATCATCGAGCGGTTCGTGGTGAGCGCCGACCACTTCAACCGGCCCCTGATGAACCTGTTCCCCAACCTGTTCGGCTCCATCGCCTTCTACCGCCTGGGACGACCCGGCAACTGGAATCCTTGAACGGCCTTTACGTGGACAGATGAGTCACATTTTCGAACAACGTCTCCAAGTTGCGGAGCAACTTGATCGCGTCGTCCGCCGGCGACGCGCCTAGTGCTGTTTCCAACTGACAAATGTGGATCAGTGGTCGCGGGCGCGTTCCTGGCAAGGCGTAACCGCGTATCTGCTTCGTTGCGGGGCCGATGCCGGGCGCTATTGGCCGGGGTCGCGCTGCTGCTGGCAACCGTGCCCGCCGCCCATGCCGAGCAGAAAGAGGTCATCGGCGACTTCGAAGCCCACTACGTGGTCTTCCCCAGCACCTTCCTGAATGCCGAGGTCGCCGACGCCTACGGAATAACGCGGTCGCGGAACCTGAGCATCGTCAACCTGTCGGTTCTCGACTCGGCGGGAGACGGCGCGCCGGCCGACCTCGCCGGACAGGTGAAGAACCTGCTGGGGCAGCAGAGCCCGCTGCAGTTCAGGGAAATCCGCGAAGACAAGGCCCTCTACTACATCGCCGAAGTGCGCCACGCCGACCGGGAGGTGCTGCGGTTTACCATCGCCGTCACACCGCCCGGAGAGCGGACCTTCGAGCTGTCTTTTCAACAGGAACTGTTCTGGGACGAATGAGCCGCAAATTGCACCAAGGGCCGCGATGACGCGCTCCCAACAGGTGCGTCCGTGTCCGCGGCCAGCGCATTTTGTACCTGGTACAACTTCCACACACATGAATGCAGTCAAGCAAGAGCCAACAAAGTTCGTGAACTCGATGAGCGGCCTGGTGCAATATGCGGGGTAAGCCGATGCCTTGGACAGCGGCCCCGATGACG